>QHPW01000233.1 GCA_003219675.1 Verrucomicrobiota bacterium | reverse complement strand
AGCCTGATTGCAGGAAAGGTCTTCGGGGCCGTGAACCGCCACCCCGGCGATGCCCTTCCAATCCCGTCGCACCAGCCATCTCAGGGCGGCGTCCGCGATGTCACCAGCCGACACCATTGGAATCGGGATGTGACCCGGCATGGGACAGGAAAAGACCCCGCGCTCCCAAATCGGCTGCGCTTCCCGGAGGAAGTTCTCCATGAACGAACCGCAGCGCAGATGGCGAATCGCGGCGCCGGACTCGTTGAGAATGTCCTCCATCGCGTGCAGGCCGGAGATGGGACCGGCATTGCGCGCGAGCCCTTTGCCTCCCGCCGAAATGGTCACGACGCGGGGAGTTTCCGACTCGCGAATGGCCCGACAACCGGCGCGGGCGAAGCGTTCGTAGTGACCTCGCACGTTGGTCTCCTGCAACGACTCGGTCGGCACGCACCAGAACAAGGCTTCGACACCGTCCAACGCCCGTCGCAGCGTCGCCGCATCATCGGTCGAGCCGCGAACGATCTCTACTTGATCCCGAATCTCATCCGGCAACGGCGCCGGGTCGCGCACAATGACTCGCACGGAAAACTCGGGCGCCAGCAGTTCAGAAAGAACCCTCCGTCCGACCCTGCCCGCGGGTGTTGTAATCAGAATCTTCATATCTACCTTTCTTTAATGGTTGATGGTTCGATCCGCCGGTCGTTCAAATTCGATCATACGACGAACGCGCCGGTCAATTCAGGACACTCTCGCTGACCCAATTTGCGTGCTCCCAGGCGCGGCCCCGCCGGGGCACGGAAACGTGAGGTTTCAAAGAAAGCAGAGGCCGATGCCGATCAACCCGCAAAGCCAAATCACCACGTAGCTCAGCGTTTCCCAATGCTCACTGGCCCGATGCTCCGGCGAACGCAATCCAAGCCAAAGCCGGAACTCGGCGGAAGGTCCGGCGTCGTGAGACCGACCGGCACGCGCGAGGGCGGCGGACGCATCAGCCTCATCCACACCCGGAATTTCTCCCGCGAATATCATGGCCGGCGCGATCCCAATCGAATTTGCTTTTGCATTCATCGTGGGACGAATCTACGGCCCGGCAGTGACAACCCTATGTCAGGAGACTTCTCACGGGGTGCGGGTCCGCCCCAACCCGGCGGACAACCGCGTACTTGGCGGCGACGTTTTCTGCTTCGGCAGCAACGAGTTGCTTGAGCCGTTCAGGGGCGAGAACTTCGGCTGCTGAACCAAACGAAAAAATCCAACCGGCGAGCCATTCAAGCGAGTAAGCCAGCAAAGTCACCACGATGCCCCCGGGCTCAGGCCTCTCTTCCACCAGCCTGCAGAACCATTCCCGGCGCACACGCTCCATGGTTTCGGGCTTGAACTGAACCTGGGCTGCTTCGAACTTGCCATCGTGCGCGGCTGCTTCGAGGTAGCGCTTCAGCGAGAAGTCCCCATGGCCTGAGAAGAGTTCGTTTTGCAATTGAAGTTTGCAAATTCGGTCGGTGCGAAAATCGCGCACATCCCTGCGCAGGCGGCAATAGGCGATGAGATGCCAGTTGTCAGCGTAGTAAACAAGGCCGAGCGGCTCGACCTGACGCCGGGTCATGTCGCGGCGCTGACCCCCCTGATAGTCCAGTGCCAGAACGCGCCGTTCGGCGAGGGCGCGTTGGATCGGAAGCGCATTCGAGCCGGGAGACACCACGGCGGTCGAACGCTCCAAACGGTCGAGATAGTCCTGTCGATCCCGAGGAAGGACCGATCGGATTTTCAGCAGCGCGGACTCCATCTGCTTGCGCAACGAAGCGTCCGTGAGCTGCTCCACGAGTTTTCCGCCGATAAACAGCGCGCTCGCCTCCTCGGCGGTGAACATCACCGGAGGCAGATGATAACCCTTGACCAGACTGTAGCCAACGCCCGCCTCAGCCATGATGGGAATGCCTGCCTCACCCAGAGCTGCAATATCACGATAAACGGTGCGAACGCTGATTTCGAAATGGGCGGCAATGTCTTCCGCCCGCACGACCCGCCGGCCTTGCAGCCGAAGCACCATCGCCATGAGACGGTCCACTCGGTTCATGGGCGACAAGATAGCACACACGACGAAATGTTTGGAGGATTGGTCCGGCGAACCGTCCTGGCCGGCGCGCACGGGAAGTTTCTTGATTTGGCCTCAACTTCTACAGGTCCGCTGACTGACTCCATCCCAACACATCAATTCGCTCCCATACCAGTTAAATCGCTTTGTTGCAGTGTGTAAGGGTCGTGTGAGAACGACTGTGGGGCACATCATTGACGCGGGGTCCGAACATGTAGGTTTTGACTTGAATGGCGAATTAACTTGCCATTGACGCGGACACGCCCAAAATAATTGCCGCTAGGTTTGCAAGGCACGAGATTGAGCAGGGTGTTTGACCCGATCAGAATCCGCTGCTTAAGGTGTTTATTGCAAAATATTAGGCCAATGTAGCTCAGCGGTAGAGCAACGGTTTCGTAAACCGTCGGTCGCCGGTTCCATCCCGGCCATTGGCTCCATTCTTAACTGTGAGTGCAGTAGATGTTTAGGAGTCAGCGGGTCCGCAACGGACACCAAAACGGACACCAAATCTGGTAATCCGTAATATCCGGCGCAAGCGGTGATTAGCCACCGCCTATGCGCTAACACTTCGGGGCTGCCTTCTTTTATCTTCGCGGTTGCGTGAAAGACCGTATGAAAACACGTTACCGCTTATTTCGTCGCGGCAATCGGGGAGGTGCCCTTTATTGCGTCGACACGAAGACCGGCAAACGCGCCAGCCTGCAAACCAGCAATGAAGATGAAGCCCGGCAGATCATCGAAGCCAGGAACCAGGCCGAACGTCAGCCCGCGCTCAATCTGCAAATCGCAAAGGCGTATCTCGCGGGCACCGATTCCGGAATCAGCCAGCGCACCTGGCAACAGGCTCTTGAAGCGCTGACGGCGAGCAAACGCGGCGCGAATAAACGGCGCTGGCAGTGTGCCGCAAACGACAAAGCGTACGACCAGATCCGGCATCGAGTCATCATCGAAACCCAAGCTGAAATTCTCTTGAAGGTGCTTCAAGAAGGCACGGTTTCAACGCATATTTATCTGCGGCGGCTACACAACTTCTCTTTGGACATGAACTGGCTTCCGTGGCCGATCATCCCGAAGCGGCAGTGGCCGGAAATCAAATTCAAGGAGAAGCGCGGCATCACCTGGGAAGAGCACCAGAAAATTGTGGCAGGCGAAAGCAACGCGGAGCTGCGGGACTACTATGAACTGCTCTGGCAGTTGGGCGGCTCACAAACGGACATGGCCTCACTGCGTGGGGAGGACATTGACTGGACAAATCATACCATCTCCTACGCCCGGATGAAAACAGGCAGTCAGGCGATGATCCGTTTTGGTGACTCCGTGGCGCAGATTCTCCAGCGCCACCCCGCGACCGGGTACCTCTTCCCTCAAATCGTTCAATGGAAGGAATCCGATCGCGCAAAAGCGTTCATTCGCCGTCTGCGATTGGTTGGCGTATCCGGGGTTTCGTTGCACAGCTACCGCTACGCGTGGGCGGAGCGAGCCAGGACATGCGGCTTTCCGGAACGGTTCGCGCAAGAGGCGCTTGGCCACGGAAGCAAAGCCGTTGCCCGCGCGTACGCGAAGAAAGCCAAGGTCCTGGTTCCGTGTTTAGAGGAATACGAACAAAAGGTTGTGCACCTGACGAATGTGCCCCGGACAGAGGATGGCAGGGAGCGCCAGGCCGTGAGCGCATGAAGAGGAGACCACCATCTGCCACTCCTCATTTGGATTTTGAGCGGAGGGTTGCGGGGGCGATTCCCGCAGCGGCGAAACATCGTGACAGTTCCGATTATCGTGATACGGCCGAACCCGACACCGCCGCCGGTACCACCTGACGATGACGACTGCCATCGACCGCCAAACGATGACGATTCTCAATCATTTGCTACATGACAACTGCATGCGCATAGACCGCGCCGCTAACCCCTTTTCAGTCGCTTTCTGGCAGGATGACTCCACCGTTGCCGGAACGCTTCTTGGCCGCGTCATTCTTGAGTTTCCATTTATGACGGAGGGCATCGCTTGCTTTGGCCAACCATTTGGGATCATTTCGCAGTACTTCAATCTCGACGCTGGCAAAGTATTTTACCGTGCTGGCCGCCGGGTGTCCCAAAGGCTTCAGCAGACCGAGGCTGATCAGGACCGGGATGTGTTCCGGCTCGAAGCCAAGCCGGTGGGCGGTTTCAGCAGGAGTGATCCGCCCCGGCAGGACTGGCAGGCTCAAGATTTCTTTGCGTTCGGGATT
>QHPW01000043.1 GCA_003219675.1 Verrucomicrobiota bacterium | reverse complement strand
GTGGACATTCATTCCCGCGAATGACGGCGTGCTGACGCTGAGTACCACCAATTCGACGTTCGATACCTTGATGGCGCTCTACACGACGAACAGCCCGACGACCAATGTCATCACCTTCAGCAACCTGGTCGCAGTGGCCGACAACGACGATGCGTACGACGGCGTGACCTTCAGCAAGATCAGTCAAACCGTGCTTGCGAATCACGTCTATTGGATCGCCATTGACGGTTTTGACGGTGCGTCCGGCGT
>QHPW01000042.1 GCA_003219675.1 Verrucomicrobiota bacterium | reverse complement strand
GCGGTGTGACTTCCCCGGCGAATCCGCTGTCCATCGTCGTGAACGGGGATTTGAGTTTGACCGCGCGTTTCCGCGCGCACGTGTTCACGGATGGCTTCGAGTCCGGCGGGTTGACCGCCCTCTCGTGGGTCTCCGGGACGAATGCGCCCTGGATGGTTCAGACCAACGTGATTTCATTTGGTCAGTTCGCAGCGCGTTCCGGCTCCGTCAGCAACAGTCAGTCCAGCAGTTTGATGCTGACGAATTTCAACACGGCGGCGGGCGTCGGGTCCTTTGATTACAAGGTCAGTTCCGAAACCAACTTTGATTTTCTTGGATTCTACCTCAACGGCGTCCTGCAACAAGCTTGGTCGGGCGAAGTCGGCTGGGCCACGTACCAGTTCGCCGTCCCCGGCGGGCCGATCAACCTGGAGTGGCGTTACGTGAAAGATGCCAGTCAGAGTGCCGGGCTGGATGCGGCGTTTATCGACAACCTGGATTTGCCTCTGGTGGCGCCGTCGCTCCGGCTGTCGAACCCGACTCCGGGCGGATTCCAGGTCCAATTCCAGGGCCCGAGCGCGCAATCTGTCCGCATCCAGGGCTCCGCGGATTTGATCGCCTGGCAGACGCTCTCGACGACGAACCTGGCTAATGGTGCAGTGATTCAATTTGCCGATCCCCAGGCGCCCAATTACCAGTTCCGCTTCTACCGCGCTGTTTCGCCCTGAGTCGTGCTTTGTTAGGGATTCATCGCAACGCGTCCAATCCTGTGTTCAATCGGGGCGCGTGACGCCGTCCACCTCTGACCGGCCGGCAGAGAACTCGTTCCATGAACCTCAGAAAGTGGCACAGCCATCCTGCCTGTTCGGGGCTGACAGGCTGGAAGCCTGTCCCACTCTGCATCCGGCGCCTCGGTTCATGGCTCCGATTCACGTCCGAATTTTGGAGGTGTTCGCTTCCCATGAACCACGAATCTATTGGACAAATCTGTGTTGCATATGCACAGATTTGTCCAGGCTGGATGAGCTGTCCGTGAGACCCGGGGTGGGGCGAGACTCCGTCGAGCCCTAATTTATGTCTTTGGGAGATCAGGGCTCGACGGAGTCTCGCCCCACCGTTCATGGTCTCAAGGCGCGTCCAGAATTGGAGGTGTTCGCTTTCCATGAACCGGGTAGGCTGCGGGTCGCAGACCCGGTCCGGACCGCGCCTCTGTGAGGCGCAGCGGTTCATGGCCCCAATGCGCGATTCGAGGATCGTGGAGGCTTTCCATGAACCTGACTCTGGTAGGGACATCGCGCTGCGATGTCCCCGCCCGCGAAGCAGCGGGCGGCATCATTGCGCCGCTGAGCGCGGCGCGGACGGCGCAGCGCGCCGTCCCTACCAGGTTCAGGGTTCAAAGCGCGATTCGAGTATCGGGGAGGCTACCCACGAACCACGTTAACCGTCAGTCCGCGCCAGTTCGGGATGGAGGTGTGCGTCCAGACGCTCATTCCCTTCCGGGGCTCTTTCTGCCATCATTGCGTCCATTAAACTTTACAGGCGTGAGGAGCACGCATTTCGCGTGAGCATCACGCAGGTTCCGGGCGGAGATCGGGATTCCGTCGGTTCGGCTTGAGTGGCATTGATTTTGCTGGAAAGTGTCGGTCCATGTGTTTCGAACGCTGAGAGGGTGACGTGCTGTTATCAACTGTTCCCGGCTGCTATTTATTGCCGAGGTTCAAGGTGTTCTCCAATCTATGAAGCAAGGCAGTCAATGAGATTTAGATTGCGAGTATCCCTGATAAGTCCGGTGTGCCTTCTTTTCGCGTGGACCGTGTTCGGTCAAACCCCGCCGCCTCCACTCCAGGTCAGTGTGTCTCCACCGGATGGCAGCATTCTTATCACCGAGACAACCAATTCAGTCTTCGTCATGGTCGGGAATTTCGACCAGTTCACAAACGTGACGGTTGTCGGCGCCTTTGGGAGCCGGCAGAACATTCCCTTCCTCGACGATGGTCAGCTGCCGGACCAGACGCCCAATGACGGAACGTTCAGCGCGGATTTGATCATGCCCAAGGTGCCGGTTGGAACGGTGTCCAACGTCACTTTGCGGGTCATCGTGTCTGGCGAAGTGCCGCCACCGGACCCGCTGCCGGAGCCGCCGCCGCCGCCGCAAATCGTGAGCGCGACAAACACGGTCAAATATGTGGTCGTGCCGCGCCCCGCCAACGACAATTTTACCAACGCGTTCAAGATCGCCCCGGAAGGCGCCGTCATTCTGGCGACCAACAATTACGCTTCCATCGAGCCGGGCGAGCCGTTGCACGCCCGCGTGCCGACGGTGGCCGCTTCGGTCTGGTGGACCTGGTCTCCCGCTTTGAACACGAATGCGCTGATCGATCTGGCAGGCAGTTCCTTCGATCCGGTACTGGCCGTTTATACCGGAACCAGTGTCACCAATTTGCTGCCCGTCGCTGCTTCGACCAGGGACACGGTGAACAACCTGAAGGCTCACGTCAATTTCGACGCCAGGGCCGGTGTGACTTATCGCATCGCAATCGCCGGAATGGATACGAATGGAGTGGGGGACATCCGTCTCCGCGTGGCGCCGGGGAGATTGCCCGACACCAACGGTCCGGTGACCACCATCATCAGCCCGGCGAGCGAATCGCTCTTCACAACCAACGCAGTCGCGTTTGCGGGCACAGCCAAAGATCCGCGGCTGGACGACACGGGTGTCAGCCAGGTTTTCCTGCAGGTCAACACCGACCCGCCAATCGCGGTCATCGGCACGACGAGCTGGGCCGGCCAGCTTCTGCTGCCTCCGGGAACCAACACGGTTCCGATGCCATCGAGCTGACCGGATTAGCCGGCACCGTGACCGCCGTGAACGAACGGGCCACGCGCGAGCCGGGCGAGCCGCTTCACGCGGGCAACGAAGGCGGCCATTCGATCTGGTACCGATTCCGCGCCCCGGCGAACGGCACGCTTTTCCTCACCACGACAAATTCTGATTTCGACACGCTGCTGGCGATTTACACCGGCGACAACCTGACGAATCTGACCCGGGTGGCGAGCAACGACGACGCTTTTCCGGAGAGCGATTTCAGTCAATTGACAACCGCCGTCGTTTCCAACCAGGTTTATTACATTGTTGTCGATGGCTACGGCGGCACTTATGGCGATATCCAGTTGCAATACGTTTTCACGACCACGGAGCGATATTTCAGCCTGACCATCGATCCACCTCTGGGGGGAAGTGTCACTCCTCCTTCAGGTCTGTACCTCGCCAATACAACCCTTTACCTCACCGCGGCGGCGTCGAGAGATTTCGAGTTTATCGGCTGGTCGGGCGCAGTGAATTCGACTGTGAATCCGGTGACTTTGATCATGAACCGGAACTACGCGATGGCCGCGCGGTTTCGTTTGAAGAATTACACCGAAGGATTTGAATCCGGCGGTTTGATGTCCCTGGCATGGTCGGCCGGCGGCAGCTCTGCCTGGCACGTGCAGTCCGGCGTGGTTTCAGCGGGCAGGTTCGCCGCGCAGTCCGGTCCGATTGGCGACGGCCAGCAGAGTTCCCTGATATTGATCACCAATCTTCTGTCCGGCACCGGCTCGTTCGATTACCGCGTCAGCTCCGAGGCCGGATGGGATGCTTTGGAATTCTACTTGAACGGCGCGCGTTTGGGAAGATGGTCGGGCGAAACCGGTTGGAGCACTTTCCAGTTCCGCGTCCTGCAAGGCGTCAACACCCTGGAATGGCGCTATACCAAAGACGCCAACTTCAGCGCCGGGTTCGATGGCGCGTTCATCGACAATGTCTATTTGCCGCTGCCCGACAGTTCGATCGCGGCGCGCCTCGCCATCCTGCCTCTGCCGGACGGTCAGGACCGGCTCCAGATTCAGGGGTTGTCGGACCGCGCCTATATCATCCAGGGGTCTGCCAACCTGACGGATTGGGTTTCCGTCTCCACGAATGTTTCCGACAACGGCACCGTCCAGTGGACGGATCCTCAAGCGGCAAGCTTTCCGATGCGGTTCTACCGCGCCATTGCTCCTTAAACGTGTCTTGCAGCGGGATGAGACGGCTCGCCCTCACCCCGGCCCGCTCCTGGCGTCTCCGCCAGGACAATTTTTGTGTTGCATATGCAACAAAACTGTCCTGAACGGTTCGTGGTTCGGGCCCGCGATTGGGAGGCCGTGGAAGCTTCCATGAACTTCGGGTGGGGCGAGACTCCGTCGAGCCCTGATCTACAAAGGATAGAAATTAGGGCTCGACGGAGTCTCGCCCCACCGTTCATGGTCCCATAGCGGCGCGCGTGAAGACCTTTGGATTGACCGGTGGGATTGGCATGGGCAAATCGACCGCAGCGGATTTGTTGCGCAAACGCGGCCTGCCTGTGGTTGATTCCGATATCATCGCCCGCCAGGTGGTTGAGCCGGGACAACCGGCGCTGGCGGAAATTCAGCAGGCGTTCGGCAAAGAAATCGTCGCGGCCGACGGCCGCCTGCGCCGCGATGCATTGGCCCAACGGGTTTTCGCTGACACAGAAGCGCGGCGCAAACTGGAGGAAATCCTTCATCCTCGAATCAGGGCCGTGTGGCAGGCGCAACTCGAATCATGGCGTAACCAGGGCCGGCCGGTCGCCATCGCCGTGATTCCCTTGCTCTTTGAGACCAACTCCCACGGCCGCTTTGACTCCACGGTGTGCGTGGCTTGTTCGGCCGCCACGCAGCGTCAACGGCTCCGCGCGCGCGGTTGGACCGATGCGCAAATAAACCAGCGCATAGCGGCCCAGTGGCCGACCGAAAAGAAAATGTTGCTTGCCGACTCCGTAGTCTGGACCGAAGGCCCGCTGGAGCTGCATCAAGCGCAACTCGATCGGATCATCCGGTGAGCCGCGATTTTGCCTTCATCGCTTCGAGTCGGCTGTGGCACCCCGCGCGCGCAGGATTAAATCCCGCTGCGCGGCGGCCCAGCGGCGCACATGCTCGCTTCTCGTCGCCGGCAAGGTCGAACAGCCTGGACCGGCCGGAGTCGAGTTCGTAGATATACTTCCATCGACCGTCGCGCAGCCCCAGAAGGCCCAGTGAGTAATCGGTGTAGAACAAGGCCGTCTGTTGCCGCGGTTCAAGCAGCGAACTGCCCTGGTATTCGCTTGAAATCGGCAGGCCCAGCAAATCCAGAACAGTCGGCGCCGTGTCGATCAGGCTGGCGACTCGACCTGCGCGAATCGGCTCGCGAATAAAACCGGGCCCGACGATGAAGTAAGGCACATGGATGTTCTCGTCGTGCACGAAGAAGGTATGACCGTAATTGCCTTCATGCTGGCCAAACGCCTCGCCGTGGTCGCCAAAAATCACGAACACGGTTTTTTCATACTGTCCGCGCGCTTTTAATCCGTCCAGCAATTCCCGCACTGCCGCGTCGCTGTAATGAAGCGCGTTGCGGTAGCGACCGATCTCGTCATTTGCAGGAAATGGCCCCGGTTCCGGACTGCTGTAGGGATGATGGCCGGATACCGGCAGATAGGTGATGAAAAATCTCTCTCCGACCGGCAGCGAATCAACCCAGGCGAGCATTCGATGCACCGTCGACCGGTCCTCGACACCAAAACTTGACTCGTGATTGCCGCCAACGTCGCCCGCGTCTTCCAACGTCTGAAAACCGCGATGCTGCACGACTTCACTCATCCCGAGATACATGAAGCGGCCCGAATGAAACAGCGCCGTCCGATACCCCGCTTCGGCGAGCCGCGAGGCGATCGAAGGGGTGGTTGTGCGGGCGCAAACCTCCGCTTCGGCGTCAAAAGCCGGGTAGCGCGAGCAGAGCACCGAGAAAAGCCCTTTGATGCTTTCCGGATAAACTGCATAGGCGTTTTCAAACAGGATCGCTTGATTGGCCAACGCGGTGAGATTCGGCATCGGATCTTCCGCTGCGCCGTAGGCTCTCAGATACTTTGCCCCCGTCGATTCCAAAAGAATCAGAACAACGTTACGCCCTTGCGCTGCGCCTTTGAAACGCGACAGGCCTTCGGCACATCGCGGCCGTGAGCCGGAGTTTAAAGGACTTCTGCGCCAATCGTTGTTCCCGGTTTGCTCCGCTCCCACCCGCGCCAGCGTGGTGCGGAGCAACGCGAAGAAGACATTGCGATGCAGGCCATTTGTTTCCACGCGCGATGCGGCAACCGGACCTGTCGCAATCGCCACGACGGACGCGATTCCCAGCCCGACGGCAATCGGCGGCGCCAATTTCACCTGTCGCAAAAGCGCCGGCAACAGAATTGCCGCGCCCAGCACCGAGCCGGTCAGGAACAGATTTTCCACGGTCAGATGATGACGAATCGAATCGGCGAGCGCGCCGCGTGAGGCCCGCAGCATCGGCAATGTCATCGGTGAGGACATCAGCCGGATCAACGGAAGATTCAGCGCGACGTAAATCGTTGTTGCGCCATAGGCCGTCCACGCAATCCACGGCCGACGCGAGGTCAACCGCGTCAAAACCGCGAACAGCAACACCACCGACACGTCCTGCCACAAATAGGCGACGGGGGACCAGAAGGAGAGGGGAACGTTCCGCCCCCACAGAATCAAAATGCGGGCCAACAACAGGACGCCGAAAAGACAAAGAGCTTTCACTGCCTTATCAGGTTCAGTCGCTTGAGCAACGACCATGAAATGATGACGCCCGTGCCGCGCCGATGCCAAAGCCAGTCGTGTACCAGCACCGTCCGTGCGGGCGGTTGCCGGTAGATCCCGGCGCGGTCGCCGATGAACGCCAGCGGAATCACGACCAGATCAACGTCTGCAGCCGGAGAGGCATCGAAGTAATCGTGAACGAATTGGACGTTGTGGTTCACAAAGAACCGGGCCGACCGGAGGTTTTCCAGACTGGCGTCGATAATGGTCAAGCGCGCCTCTGGCAGCAGCCGCTGCAAAATCAAAGCCGTGCGCGGGAACATTCCGCCGCCCACGATTTCCACGCGGCGAACGTTGCCCAGGCCGGGCAACAACGCGCGAAAAGCTCGTTCGTGTTTCCTGAGCACGAACCGTTGCAGCGGCTGGGAGCGCAACACCAGCCGTTCCATACCATCCAGGTTGAAGTGCTCCAGCCAACGCAGCACCGCCGGCCATCGACTGCCAGTCGCTTCGGCGGGTCGCCGTTTCGGCAAACGTGTCCAGTGCTCCGCGGGCCGCGTATGATGCTCGACGTGATAGCCGTCGTTGAAAAACAGCAGGTTGTAGAGCCGGCCGTAGTGGCTGGCCGTGCCCCGCGCGTGTTCGAAAAATCCCTGGAACTGGCAAAGGCCAAGACCGAGAAGCCAGCCGGGGAGATACACGGTTGCAAAGAATCGCGGCGAGAACGCCAGCAACACGCCCCACATCGCGAGCACCAGAAAGGTTTCGGCGGCAAGCTGGCGCGACCAGCGCCGGCGCCAGGGCATGCCGGCGTGATGCGCCAGGTGCCGGTCGCGCCAGAGCCGCTGCGGAATTCCCAACACCAGACTTTCAAACACCGAGAACGCCGCGTTCAAACTTCGCGACCGGAAAAAGGGCAGATGAATGAAGTTGTGGGAAATGGTGTTGGCGTTCCACCACAGGCCGAGCGCGATCAGTTGACTGGACGGAAAAGCCAGCAGCACGGCGCTGTGGCCGACTGCCAGCGCGACAAACAGGGCATCCCACGGAGAATGCCGCAGGACGCCTCGTTTTTGCAGCGGAAGCCCCCGGTCGGCGACTGGGGACGCTTCCGGTTCCGCCGCGCGTACTTTTTCAGTCCTGGGGATTCGCCTGATGGGAGGGTTTGTTGGCAGGCGCTCTGTCACGTGTTCGTTGGAAAGCGCCAACGGCATAGGGGCTGTTCACAGTTCTCGAACGCCTAGGGACTTGTCTTCCTGGCAGGTGGGGTTTCATTTCGCGGTTTGGCGTCGCGCAGCTTTGCCAGTTGTTTCAACGGCTCGTAGTCCTTTTCTTCCTTCACTTTGGTCAACCCCATCGCGACCGGATACACGTCCGGATTCTCCGGCTTCGCCTCTTTCTTTCGCAGCGTCCCTTTGTCGCCATATCGGCTGCCGAAGGCGACAATCTGGCCGGTCCCGGCAACGGCTTTCAGGTCCGCCCATTCGTTGCGGCAGGCGTTCGGTTTGTCCGGGTTCATTTTGTAATACAGGTACCCGCGTTCGGCGTTTTTGTAGGTGTAACCATAACCTTCGGCGATGGCAAACGCACCCCGGATTTGGATCCGTTCGGGATTTTTTTCGTTGGGCTCGAACACGACCTTGTCCACCAGCGCGTAAACCCCGACCGGATCACTGGCCAGAGCGCGCGCTGCGCCGACGCTGAGCAACGCCACCAGCAGCGCGGCGAGTTTGGAAATGTTCCCACGCGCCCGCTGGCGCGTGCCGGTTCCCGTCGTGAAAACATCCGGACGGGCGGGGTGAAGTGTGAGGTCTGTTTTCATACGCCCACTGTGACGCCGAATGGCAACTCGAGTTGTCAGAAACTTGTAAAAGAGATGCAAAAGAGATGCGAGTTTCGATGAATTTTTCAAGAGAGGGTGCGAGCCGCGCAGAAGAGGCTCGGGCGCACTCAGATCAGAGCTAAAGCCGTGCAAGTTTTGACTCGCCATATGAGAGATAGAGTTCAACCTACTTGAAATGGGCCGGGTTTGTTATCCCAAGCTTTGGAAAAATTGCTGGCTGACAACTGTGCTCCTCCTGCTCGTTGCTCCGGCGCAAGCCGAGGTTGTCCCTTGGCCGTTAACAGGGTCGGCAGTCGCGGGGGATGGAGCCTCCAGGATCGCCTGCGTGAACAACCTGATTCAAATCAGCTATGCCGCAACGCGCTTCGCCAACGACACCGGGCAGTTCTCTTCGAGTTTTCAGGACCTTACAAACTACCTCGATAGTCCGAAACCACTCTTCTGCCCTGCCAATGCTGCGCATTCGCCATCACTGTCATGGCCCGATCTGGATTGGAACGCAGTCGAGTATGAATTGGTTCCGGGAGTCAACCCCGCCAATCCGCTTGCACAGCTTTGTCGATGCAAAATCCATAACAATTCTATCAACGCGGGCGGCTCGGTCAACACACAAGAAGGTTACCATCCGGGTTGGCCCGCCCTCATCGCTCATCCGCTGTATCAGGAAGCCACACCCGGATCGACCGTTCAGTTTGAGGTGAAAATCGTGGCGAGTGCGCTTCAGCCGCTCTCCTGCCAATGGCGCAGAGAACATTTGTATTATGTCACCAATGTCGCCTTCGTATCCGACCCCAATGCCCCTGACGGCGGCTTCTTCAAAACGAACCGTCTCGCCAATTTCACGGTGACGCTCCTTCCGGGAGAAACCAACACCGTTTATACCATTGCAAACGTGCAAACAAACCAGGCCGATTACTACAGCCTGGCGGTTTCAAATTCCCTGGGCCTCGCGATTTCACAGCGCGCGAGACTTCTGCCTGATGCCATGGTTGCTTTCAGGGCGACCAATGATTACTGGTTTGCGGCCAGGTGTCGGAACAACCTGAGCCAGATGCGGCTTCTGGCCAGAATACGGGAGACATTTTATCCGGATCAGGCAATCACGAATTTCAGTCAGATGCTCAATTACGATGGGTCTCCCATGTTCGGATGGCCCGTCCAGCTTTATTGCCCCGCTGATAATGCGAGAACGCCTCCAGCCGGTTGGAACAATTTCGATTTTTCCAACACCAGTTATGAAATTCTCGCACATCCCTCGGCCGAAGAGGACCCGGCCGCTCCCTTTTGTCAGTGCAAAGTGCACCACTATTACGCGGCGATGGACGGTTCCGTTTCCTACGCCACGAACAGTCCTCTATTTGTAGGGCAGCTCGCAGACCGAACCGCAGCTTTTGGAGGGGATGCGGTTATCCGAGTCGGCGCGCTCGGTCTCGCCCCACTAACCTATTCTTGGTATAAGAACGGCCAACCTTTTTCGAGCGCAACCAACGGAACGCTGACGCTGACCAACGTCGCTCGCGCCGATGGAGGGGTCTATTCCGTTTTGGTCAGCAATTCTGTGGGTCGTGTTCAGAGCAACGCCGCAACACTCACCGTCCAGATACCGCAACGCCTGACAAACCCGCAGTTCCATTCCCAAGGTGTCCTTCATCTCAGTTCAGCCTACGCCGACGGATGGCCGATTTCCCCCGGTGAACTGGCCGGCTTTGAAGTCCAGGTAAGTCCCAATCTGGCGGACTGGGAGACCTTGGCCAACTCGTTGTCCGTGTCGAATGGTTTGTTGATCTTGCAGGACAACAATTCGGCCAGTCAAGCAGCGCGCTTCTATCGCATCATTCAGCGGTGAATCGGGATTCGCCTGGATTGTTAAGCAAGCGGGCGCCGGCCAGTGTCATGTCACAGAAATACCCATGTAAAGAAGTCACTTGGCCTCCACAAACTCCGGTTTCAAATCGCTCTTCGGCACGGCGACGAAATGAAAAGGCGCGGTCAGGGCTTGGATAGTCAAGGCCCCGGGCGGCGGCGAGGTTTGTTTCACGAAGATTTTCAGTGATTTTTCGGCTGGCTCCACGCGTATGATCTCAATCGTGTACCCGCCGGTTCGTTTGGTGCCCATGGTCGCGGCGACGACTATTTCGCTGGCGAAATCGACGGCGGGGATTTTCTCCGCGGAACTCGCGGAGGCGGAGTGCTGTTTCCAGAGCTTTTCCCACGCCACCGGGTCTCGGATGACTTCCTGTCTGGCTTCTTTGATGCCGCTGAACCCGCCTTTGGCCAGCGAACGGATCGGCAGGCTTCGGGGGACGTCGGCGCTCAAGCAATTGAGCA
>QHPW01000232.1:4797-10335 GCA_003219675.1 Verrucomicrobiota bacterium | reverse complement strand
GGCGGCGAACGCCGGGGTCATCGCGTCGAGCAACGGCAATGACAGGAGAATGCCAGCGCCACGGAGGAACTTCCTGCGAGAAAGCGCGGGGCGCGTGGAAACGAAAGGGGCTGCGCTGGTTTTGGCGAAGCGCGTGTTCATGGTGAGCGATCAGCAGGCAGTTAACAGCAATCCGGGCTCGAAGTCCAGACCATAGTTGTCGATCCAACGGAGCGGCCGTGGCGGAGGAATTCAGAAAGGTTAAGCCTCCTGCCAACACCGGCCCGGCGCGATCGCCGGTCGGGGTTTCCGGTTGAGCGCGTGACCCTCTTCACCTGGCTTCACGACAGTTCTTCGAAGCCATCGGGGACGAGGAGTCCCCGCGCGTCGTCACCAAGCGAGGGTTTGTTATCGCTCAAATCCTCACGGTGACCGCAGGTGCATCTGAAGCGGACCCACCGGCCCGATTTATTCGGCAACATTTTCACCGGCTTCATGGTTCCCCCGCACACCGAACACTTCAACGAGTCAGCATTCATGCGTGTGAAAAGCCGCATGTATCATACCGCAGTTCCTTGAATCGGGTGTGCGTTTGAACGCACGGTCGTTCAATTCTCAGTGGAACCAACACCGACCGGAATAAGTCGAGGCGCCTCCAGCCCTTCACTGGCCTGTCAGACGGTGGTGGCTGGGGCCGGAATTGAACCGGCGACACAAGGATTTTCAGTCCTCTGCTCTACCGACTGAGCTACCCAGCCAAGCCAAACGCGCCAGATTCAACTTGGCAGTTGCGGCGTTGGCAAGGCATATTTCGCAGCCAGCCAAGCGATCATGAAACGCTTTATCTACGTGCTCGCGGTCGCTTTCACAGTCTGCGCTCGTCCTTCCGCACAGACCGGCGAGGTGCACAAAGCGATTGACGTCTACTGGATCGATTCCGAAGGCGGCGGCTCGACGCTCATCGTCACGCCAGCGGGTGAATCCGTGCTGATTGATTCCGGCAATCCCGGCGTACGCGATTCCGGACGCATTCATCACGTCGCGGCTGAAGTCGCCGACCTCAGGACGATTGATTATCCCGTTACCAGGCATTTTCACACCGACCCTTTCGGCGGGGCGGCGGAACTGTCGGGATTGATGCCCATCGGCGCGGTCTATGACAATGGTGTTCCGGAGCAAAATCCCGATGGCGGCGCCCCAAACGCAAGTCTTGGGATCAATCCTTGTATCCCAGCTTGCGACGATTGCTCCAAAGCCCGGTCGGTTTGAAAATTCCCTCGGTTGTGATGATGCCGGTGATCAAATCCGGCGGAGTCACGTCAAAACCAGGATTGCGCGCGTCGCTGGAAGGATTGGCTACGCGGACATATTCCCGCCGCCCGCGTTGGTTCACTCCCCATGCACCCAACACTTCGCTGCCATGCCGCTCCTCAATCGGAATGTCGCGACCGGACGAGAGCTTCCAATCAATCGTCGAAATCGGGACAGCCACGTAAAACGGAATCCGGTGGCGGTCGGCTAAAACCGCCTTGGTGTAGGTGCCGATTTTGTTGGTCACCTCGCCGGTGCGACCGAGGGTGCGGTCGCTGCCGACGATCACCAGATCAATTTCGCCCCGCTGCATGAGGTGACCGGCGGCATTGTCGGCAATGATTTGATGCGAAATCTTTTGTTGAGCCAGTTCCCACGCGGTCAAGGTCGCGCCTTGCGCACGCGGCCGGGTCTCATCGCAGAAAACGTGAAACTTCCTGCCCTGTGCCTGGGCAGCGTACAACGGAGCCGTGGCGGTCCCGACGTCCACGAACGCCAGCCAACCCGCGTTGCAGTGCGTCAGGATGTTCATCCCTTCACGAATCAAGGGCGCGCCGTGCCGGCCAATCGCCTGGCAATGGTTTACGTTGTCGTTGGCGAACTCTTCGGCGGCGGCCAGCGCCAGCGCCTGCCGTTCTTCGACCGTCTCGCCCTTATTCAACGCCGCGCGCACAGCGGCCATCGCGTTGGCCGGGTCAACCGCGGTCGGCCGGGCGGCTTTGAGCGTTCGATAAACCGTTTCAAGGTGGCGGGAAAATTTCACGAGATCCCTGCCTCGAAAGGCGCGCGCGCCCTGGGCCAGGCCGTAGGCCGCGGTCGCGCCGATGGCGCCGGCACCGCGCACGATCATGTCTTTGATGGCTTGCGCTGTTTCGCAAAAGTCACGGGCGGCGACGACTTCAAACTGGTGCGGAAGCAACCGTTGTTCGATCAGCAGGACCGAGTTTTTGCGGGAATCAAAGGCAACCGTGCGATAATGGCGCGTGCATCGGCCGACCGTGACGTTCATGAAGACAAACTAGTCGCCTTGTCCCGCGACGCAATCGCGGAGTTCAGTGAATTTTGATTTCCATCGCCCTGACGCGGGCGCGGATTTTTTTGTAGAGCGAATGCTTCCGGAATTTGGCGAGATCGGGGTCTTTGCTCAACCATTTGAAATCGCGGTAGCCCAGGTCCAAAGCGCGGTCCAACGCCGCCGCCGCCGGCTCGAATTGTTCCGTGAGCGAATAACTACAGGCGAGGTTGTAATGCACCAGGGCGTCACCCGGACGCAATCGGGAAAGCTGTTCGTCCACTTTCAAACCCTCTGTGAACCGGCCACGGCGCGTGTAATCGTCGCCGAGAACCTGGAGAGCGTCGATGTAAGTCGGATCTCGCCGTGCAACGCCTTCGAGGAAGCCAATCTCGATATCGAGACTGCGCTCCTGTTCGCGTGTCAATTTCTTTCGGCCTTTCGAGGGCATAAAAACCGCGTGGATAATTGCACAGACCGTGCTCAAGTCAAGCGGGTGAGCGCGCGGGTAGTGCCTTAATTTCAAATCTAAACTGTAGCGGCGCTCTATGAGCGCCGTTTTCGGCGGTCACAGACCGCCGCTACAACCAAATTAGGGCACTCCCACCGCGCGGCAGTGTCCTGATTCAAATTGTAGCGGCGGTCTGTGACCGCGTATTACGGCACTCATAGAGTGCAGCTACAGCCAAATCAAGACACTACCAGCCGCGCAGCCAACTCCGGCTGCAGGTTTGGCGACGCCCGTGTCGTCCGTCCGGAGAACATCATTCAACTGCACCTGGTTCAAATGTCCGAGCCATTCACCCGCGCTGCCGATCCGCCGGAAATTGATTTGAATTAAGCGCCCGAACACTCAATAACCCCGCCATGCGATGCTTTGTCACTGGCGCGTCCGGATTCATCGGCGCAAACCTCGTCCACGAACTGGTCGCCCGCGGTCATCGAGTGAAGGCGCTGACGCGGCTGGAAAGCGATTTGCGCGGACTGAAAGGAGCGGACTTCGAGCGCATCAACGGCGACGTGAGCGACCGGGAGAAGCTCGTCGCGGCGATGCGGGGCTGCGACTGGTGTTTTCATGTCGCGGCCAGCTACCACCTGTGGCTGCGAGATTACGCGCCGATGTATGCCGCGAACGTCCAGGGCACGCGCAACGTGATTGAAGCCGGCGCGGCCGCCGGCTGCTCGCGCATCGTTTACACCAGCACGGTAGGTTGCATCGGCTTGCCCCGAATGACCCGCCGCCAAGGACGCGAGCCCGCGGAGGACGGAATCGTCCCCACGGACGAAACCGCACCGGTCTCCCAAGCGCAGATGAGCAACCATTACAAACTCTCGAAGTGGAAAGCCGAAGGGGTGGCGCGCGAACTGGCGGCGAAAGGCGTGCCGGTGGTGATCGTCAATCCGAGCGCGCCCATCGGCCCGCGCGACGTGAAGCCGACGCCGACCGGCCAGGTCATCGTCGATTTCTTGAACCGCAAAATGCCGGCCTACCTCGACACCGGCTTGAACTGGGTTCACGTGCGCGACGTCGCCATCGGTCACGTCCTCGCCGCGGAAAAAGGGCGCGTGGGGGAACGCTATATTCTGGGAAACGCCGAAGGGAACTGGACGATGCGGCAAACGCTCGCGGCGCTGGAAGAAATAACCGGCGTGCCTGCGCCGAAAATGCGGATTCCGTATTTCGTGGCGCTGGCCGCGGCGCACGCAAACGAAGCCATCGCCGACCTCACCGGCAAACCACCCAAAGCGCCGCTCGCCGGCGTGCGCATGGCAAAATACAAAATGTGGTTTAACCCGGCCAAAGCGATTCACGAACTGGGCATGCCGCAAACGGCGCCGAAGCAGGCGTTGGCCGACGCGGTGGAATGGTTTCGTGCGAACGGCTATGTTCGGGTTAGGCCCTGATTTGCGTCCGACTTCCGGGTGTCAGGGCTCGCGAGGACGCACGCCCCACCGGGCGGTTCACTCCCGGAAATTCTGAAAACTCAACGCCACGGGAAAATCTTTGGCGCGCACGGCGGCGATGACCGCTTGCAACTCGTCCTTGCTCTTTCCCGTCACCCGGATTTCCTCGCCCTGAATCTGCGTCGTCACCTTGAGTTTGCCCTGAGGCGAAAGGTCCGGCTCGCCTTTGTCGACGTTTTTCAGGCTGATGCCGCGTTTGGCCAGCTTGCCGATGACGATCTCCAGCAGCGCCTTGATTTTGAATTGGTCTTCGGCAGAGAGCTTGATTTCGTTCATCTCCAGCGCGATCTCGGCTTTGCTTGCCTTGAAATCAAAGCGACTGGCCAGTTCCTTTCTGGCCTGGTTGACGGCGTTCTCGATTTCCATCGGGTTCACCTGCGAAACAATGTCGAATGATGGCATGGCCACACAATACCGTTGTCATCGTGAATTGAAAGCGCGCAGGTGGTTGGCGCAGGTTTGCGCTAAATTGCCTCGGCAGCTTCCTCCGCCGGGGGAAAGCTCAACCCTTATGCCACGAACGATGAGCAGGGGAAGCAAATGCAAACTCAGTAAAGCGGCCTGATTAAAAGGATCGACGCGACAGAAACTTTTTTCGATAGTTTGAGGATGAGAGACGATCGGGAACAGGATCCGGGCGACTGCAGGGTCATTTGAGATGCTCTCGAGTTTCAGACTGGCTGTTTTATTTCGAATTTTCTCCACCGCTTCTTCTTTGATCGTGGGGCTGGCAACCTTGCGGCTCTACGGACGTTATTTGAGTCCGTCCTCTTACGGTGTCGTGTTGGTAGCGATGCAGATTCTGAACTACTTTCCGCTGATCGGCATCGGGTTCATCACCCCCATCAACCAGAGACTGCTCTCGACCTCCGACCTCGCTGAACGGGAACGCTTGATTGACTTCACGGAGGGATTCAACACGTGGTTGGGAGTATTTATGGCGTTCGTCTCCACGCTGGGCGTCGGCCTCTATTCGTTGACAGGTATCGCGCAGCAATCAGGTCAACAGCTTCCTTTTTTCCTGGCCCTTGGCCTGGTCACGGGAACCGGATTTTTCGTTTCCAACCAAATGACGCTGCTGATCGGCTTGAAGGCGCAATCCATGGTTTTCCTCATCGGATCACTCCAGTCCTGGGTGACACTGGCGGGTCTCTGGAGCGGCTTTGAATTGAATCTTGGGCTTTGGGCTTTTCCATTTTCGTCGGTAACAGGCACGGCCGCCGCATGGCTGCTGACCTGGGTCGCGATCAAAAAACTTCAACCGGCTTACC
>QHPW01000232.1:0-4779 GCA_003219675.1 Verrucomicrobiota bacterium | reverse complement strand
CCGTCTGAAGATCGACGGCCTGGCGTGCGTGCGGACCCAGGCCGCAATCACGCTCTTGTTCACGATCGACCTGGTGATCGTCGGAGCCGTGTGTGGCGCCTATGAAGCGGCTGTTTACGGAGTACTCTCCCGGTTGTTCAGCGTTTTGCGCAGCATCCTGCAATCCTTGAGTGAAGCCTCCTGGCCTATCATCGCACAACGGAGCCAAGAGCAGAGCGACCAGGGCCAACCTTTGTTACATTTGAACGCGTGGATGTTTGGGGCGGCGATCGGGGCTTTGGCCTTGACACTGATCCCTTTGACACGTTGGTACATGGGACGCGAGTGGACGGCCGCGCCGCTGGTGGTCTGGCTGATGTTGGCGCGAAATCTGATCAGCGGTCTCTGGTCGGCCGCCGGCTATTATTTGCTGGGAGTGGGACGCTTCACCACTCTATGCCGTTATGTCGAGCGGGAGTTGATCGCGGGCACGGCGCTGGCGATTCCGCTCGGGCATTTTTTCAAACTGAACGGCGTGGCGGCGGCATTTCTTGTCTCCACAGGGTTTGGCACTCTATTCCCTTTGTTTCGGATATATGCCCGGCAGGTCAATGCGTCTCTACTGAAATTGCTCGTGAAAGTTTGGTCGCGGGCCCTGGCCGGTGTGCTGGTCAGCCTCCTGATCGCCTTCCTGTTGCTGCCGGGTTTACAACAAAGTTGGCGACCGGCGGTCGTGGTGATAGTCAGTGCCGCGGGCGGTTTGGTTGCGGGTCTGAGTTGGTCATTCTTGCGAGGACTGGCCAGGAAAAGCGAAAAGGGCGGGACTTTGTCACTCAGGCAGATTATCACGCAATGTTGAACGGGTTTGAATCAACGCAGGGCGCATGGTGCATGAATGGCATTTTAGTTGAACAGGATTATTGGGACGCAAGCTACACTCGATTGCCGCTGGCGACCGCGTCTGAGGATGATCCGGTGCGCCACTGGCTGCAAAAGTTCGTGCCACAGGGCTCCGGGGCATGCCTGGAGTTCGGCTGCTTCCCCGGTCGATACCTTGCCGTGCTGGGCGAACTTGGCTACGAACTGCACGGCATCGATTTGACTCCGCGAGCCGAAACTGAATTGTCGGCATGGCTGAGGCTGCGGGGTTTCAGAGTGGGTGAAATCAAGCGGGCCGATCTCTGGCAGTACGAGCCGAACCGGACCTACGAAGTGGTCTGCTCCTTCGGTCTGATCGAGCATTTCGTCGATTGGCCAAGGTTGATAGCGCGGCACGCCGGATTGGTTCAGGAACAAGGCTACCTGGTAATCTCCACGCCCAATTTTCGCGGCTGGATTCAGCGTCTGCTGCACCTTTCCCTGGATCTCGAGAATTACCGACGACACAATATCGCCGCAATGTCACCCCGCTGTTGGGGACGCATGGTCGCAGAATCAGGGTTTAGAATCATCGATTGCGGTTGGTTCGGAGGATTTGATTTCTGGGCGGACCATCAGCCAAGAAATATCCTCCAGAAGGCGGCGTTGAAGGTCATCCGTGCGTCGCTGCATTGGCTGAAAGGGCTGCCCGCAAATGTGCCCGCTTACGCGCCGTACTGCGGATTGGTCGCCCAAAAGGTGACCGGCGAAACTGTTGCGTGATGCGTGTCACTTTTTTGACTCATTACCCCGGCCGTGGCGGGAGCACGTTCGTCACGGCTCAGCTGGCCGGTTTTTTTCGCGATTGCGGGCATCAGACTCAAATCGTTGTGGCGGACGATTCCGAGGATGCCATTGTCGATGATTACATCGTGGTGCGCCGACGCAGTGGCGAGGGCTGGCGCGGGCGTATGATCGAGTACAAACGGACCATTGATCAGACCCGACCGGACGTTGTCTATTCCATCTCCGGTATCGAGGAACTGAATGTATTGCGTTTCTTATCAATGCCTCGAGTCCGACATTTCTCTTCGCTGGAACGCAATGAATATGTCGATATCCCGTATCTCTTGCCGCAGGTGACGCAGTTCCTCGAATCGATCACGGCGAACACGCCGGATGTATTGGCACACGTTCGCGCCGGAGGCGGGGATCGCTTTGCCGGATGGGTGGCGCCGTATCGAATCGCCCCGGCGTTCCTGGACGCGCCATCGTTGTCCGAGACAACGACGAACAGGGGCGGTCTCAAAGTCTGTTTCATCGCGCGTCTGGAGCGCGTCCTCAAACGCGCGCACTGGATTCCGGAAATTGTCGCCAGGTGCAAACAAGCGGGTCAAAGGTTCCGTTGGCATATCTTCGGTGAGGGTCCGATGGAGCCATGGATGCGCAAGACGTTGGAGAGTCAGCGCAACGTTGGTGACGTGTCTTTTCATGGTTGGGTTGACTCTCAGACCTTGGCTCGCGAACTGCCGGCTTACGACGTTTTCTTTCTCTGTTCCCGGTCGGAAGGCCTGCCCATTGCCATGGTTGAAGCAATGCTGTGTGGTCTGGCCTGCGTCGTGCCGGCCATTCCCGCAGGCATTACCCATGTATTGGAGAAGGGCGGCGGATGGCTCTACCCTGCGGCCTCGCCCGCCGCCGCTGCCAATGCCTTGATCGAAGCGGCCCGGGATCCTACACTCCTGCAACGAAAAAAACGTGAGGCTCAAGGTATCGCTCGAGGAATGTTCGCCACTCGCGCGGTCGAGGAACAGTTGAAACGCCTGGAAGCCGGTGTCAAGAAGCTGACCTTCAATGGAAACCGATTGTCCATAGAGAATGCCGCCGACATGCGAGCCGTTCCGCTGGGTGCTTTACTGAGACGAAAATTGATTTCCAGCCTGGGCGCAATGCGTCCTCATCGGCAGATTTGTTGATATGATCACGTTTCTGGTGGCCGGACGCAATGACGGGTACGGGATCAATCTGGGCAAACGAACCGCGATCAGCCTGAATTTTTTCGCCAGTCTCTGCCGCGATCCGGAGGACGAAATCCTTTATGTGGACTGTAATTCGCCGAAGCAGGACTGCACCCTGGTGGAGGCCATTGCCGATACGCTTACGCCCGAGTGTCGTCGCCGGCTGAAAGCCTATCGCGTTACGGGGGAACAGATGAAAGCCGCCATTGGTGAAACGCCGTTGTTCTTTTCCGACGAGCTGTCCCGCAACGTGGGCATCCGCCGCAGCGACCCCATGAACCCATGGTTGCTCTCCACGAATTGCGACATTGTCCTGCAACCCCTGGGCCGCCGGCCGCTGCACGAATTGCTGCAACGGCTGCCGCCGCGGTTTTACGTTTGCCCGCGCATCGGTATTCCGCCCGCTCAATGGCAAATGCTGGATCGAATCAACGTGCGCCAGATCAGCGATTTTTGTGACGAGGTGATCCGGCGCGGCGCGCGGTTTCCGCCGGAGAAAGAGCAACCCTGGCTGCGCTTTGCGGGGGTGGGCGACTTTCAACTGGCGCCGCGGGAGCAGTGGTTTGCCATTTGCGGCTGCGAGGAGGGAATGAAATTGTGGGGGCACAGTGACGCCAACAACTCAAGGCGCTTGAATCTGCTCAACGGCGGCGGACGCACCCCTGACCTGGCCGATTCATTGCGGGTGCTGCATCTGGATCACAACCTGACCGGAGGCAGCGCGCATCAGAACACCTTGCCGAATAACGATTGGCAATACTGGGTCGAGGATGTGATCTCACCGGTTTCACGCAACCGCGAAAATTGGGGCCTTGCAGACACCGAACTGCCGGTCATTCGCCTCGATTCTGCGGGGGAGATTGATCCCGCGCTCATCCTCAAGACCCAACGCCGACCACGCAATCTCATCTACACGCTGAGGCTGCAACTGAAGGCCCGCCTTTGGAAACAAGCCGGCGCAGCGGCCAATTGGTTGGAGAAGAAATTAGGGAAGTGAAGCCAGATCGCGGTTCCACGCTTCCACCAGAGCGAGTTCCTGGGCCGGGAGGATACCGGCGCGAATCAGGGCTTCGTAGCAACGCGCCAGATTTTCGGCAACGACCACACGGGTCCGCCCTGGATCAAGGGGTGTCTCCTCCAACAACCGCCGAATGCGATCGTTCTGGAGATAACCCGGGATTTCATCTTCGAGATCGCGCAAAAGGTTGTGCTCGTTTCGTTCCTGGCAAACTGTCGCCGCAGTGAAGGCCACCTGGGAATCCATCGCCCAGAGGCAGCGCTGCGCAATGAACGACCGCCAGATATCGGTCATCCGAAAGGTGCAATGGGTCGGCAGATAGAGCAGGGGGAACGCGGGTTTGAAGAACGTGGTGTTCTGGCTGTTGAAGGGACACCAGCAGCCCTGTGCCAGACTCACGGGGGGTCGCCGTTTGAAAGCGACTGGAAGTGTCCGGGTCAGACGATAAACGAGGGCGGTTTCAGATTGCGCGCCCTGGACGAATGAATGCCGGAGTTCCTCCAGGGGAAATCCCCGGGGCCAGATTCGACAATCGGAAAATTCCAGATAAACGTTGAACCATCCGGATTGTTTGACGTGATTGGTCGGGATAGAGGCGGATCGGGGCAGCCAGAAGTTCGGTTGCGGAATGTTGTCGTCGTCGGTTTCGACAAGGAACCCGGCGCCATCCTGGATGGCCAGGAGATAGCCCAGGTTCTTTCGGGCGTAATGTTTTTCGGGCAACAGGCCGGCCAGCTGAAACGGCAGCCGCAGTTGGGATTGAATGTCGAAAAAATGCGTTTTGGGCAGATCATATGCGGGAGGACCGCTGCGGTCGCCGACCACCCAGAGCGTTCCGTCGCGCTGATCGAGTTCCGAGCTGATCCGTTTCGCGCCGGCCGTGGGTGGGGCAATCGTTGTAACGAC
>QHPW01000229.1:6116-15767 GCA_003219675.1 Verrucomicrobiota bacterium | reverse complement strand
GGCACGGGGCTCCGGCGATTTGAATTTGCCGGCAGATGCCGCACCGGCGAACGGATTTTGCGGCTTCTGGTTTCATTGGCGTGAGAATTGCGTCTTGCCCAGACCGAAACTGAGGTTGGACTTGCAATTTGAAATGCAAAAAGTTATTCAGACATAGCTATGCCTTCCTACACATATCTGGCAAGGGAAGCGGGAAGCGGACGGGAAATTCGCAGCAACATTGACGCTGCCTCGGAGCAGGCCGCGATTGCGGCGTTGCTGAACCGCAACCTTCTGGTCGTTTCCATTCAGGAAAAAATCGGCAAGAAAGGAAGGACCAGCGGCGGCAAAGTCGCGCTGGCGGACCTGGTGGTTTTCACCCGCCAGTTGGCGACGATGATCGACGCCGGTCTCGCGATGGTCCAATCGCTGCAGGCATTGGCGGAGCAGACGACGAACAAGGTGATGCGGGATGTGATCCGGGACATCTGCACGCGCGTGGAAGGCGGGGACAGTTTTTCGCAGGCGCTGATGAAACATCCCAAGGTGTTCAACAAGCTTTATGTCAGCATGGTGGACGCCGGTGAGAAGGGCGGCTTGCTGGCCCCGGCTGGCGACTTATCTGGAAAGCACTGCCCGGCTTCGGAAGAAAGTCAAATCCGCGATGATGTATCCCACGGCGGTTACCGTGATCGCCATCGGCGTTACCACCTTTCTGCTGGTTAAAGTGGTGCCGGTTTTCGGCGAAATTTACAGTGGATTTGGCGCCAAGCTTCCCGGTCCGACGCAGTTTCTCATCAGCCTTAGCAACATCCTCAAGAGTTACATTCTATACATTTTGCCGGCACTGGCCCTGGCGGTTTACGGCTGGTTTTTCTACATCAAGACAAAACCCGGCCGCGAATTCTGGGACCGGACCCGAATCCGGCTGCCGATCTTCGGCCCCATTGCCCACAAAATCTGCCTGGCGCGCTTCACCCGCACACTCGCGTCATTGATCCGCAGCGGCGTGCCGATTCTGGAGGTGCTCAATATCGTCGCGAATACCTGCGGCAATGTGGTCATGGAAAAAGCGATCCGCGTCGCGTCCTCCGATATTGAGCGTGGCGAGGGGATTTCAACCGCCATCGGCAAGCACCCGATTTTCCCGTCCATGATCGTCCGCATGATGACCGCCGGTGAACAAACCGGCAAAATCGACGCCATGCTCGAACGCGTGGCGGACTTTCTGGACGAAGAAATCGAAACGACACTCTCGGGTCTGACTTCGCTTATCGAGCCGCTGTTGATTGTTTTCCTGGGCGTGGTGGTGGGTGGAATCGTCATCGCCATGTTCCTGCCGATCTTTAAGATGTCCGAAATCATCAACCCGCCAAAGAGATAGGACTTCGCTCCGGCCACCGGCAAGACGGGTTGATCGTTAATCTGGCTTGCTCCGAATGGAGGCTTCGATTTAGCTTCTGGGCATGGCCAAAGTGCTGCTTGCCGATGACGAGGTGACCATGGTTCAAATGGTCACGGAACTGCTGCGCGCCGAAGGACACGAGGTCTTTCCATTTACCAATGGCAACGCCGCGTTGGGATCCCTCGAAACAGTCGCTCCGGAACTTGTCATCACCGATCTCTATCTGGATAAAACCAGCGCGCAGGGAATTGAAATCCTCCACAAGGCACGTTCGCTAAACCCGCCGGCGATCGTCATTGTCATCACCGGCTTCGGCTCGATTGAAACGGCCGTGGAAGCGATGAAAAAGGGGGCCTATGACTATTTGGAGAAACCCTTCAAGCTGGACGAACTCAAGCTGTGCATCCAACGCGCTCTTTCCTACAACACCGCCATTTCCGAAAACGTTTATCTTCGCAAACAGCTCAAAAAGAAATACCAGTTCAGCCAGATTGTCGGGAGTTCCGCCAAAATGCAGGAGGTATTCAAGATGATCGAGCGCGTGGCGGACACGGACAGCACGATCCTCGTCCTGGGGGAAAGCGGCACAGGCAAGGAATTGGTTGCCAAGGCGCTTCATTACAACAGCCGCCGCCAGCTTTCTCCCTTTGTCCCGGTCAATTGCAGCGCGCTCCCGGAAAACCTCCTCGAGTCGGAGTTGTTCGGTCATCGCAAAGGAGCCTTCACCGGAGCGATCAATGACAAGAAAGGCCTGTTTCAGGAAGCCGATGGCGGCACCATATTCCTCGACGAAGTGGGTTCCATGTCCGCGATGCTGCAGAGCAGACTATTGCGCGTGCTCCAGGAACGAGAGGTGCGTCGCGTCGGTGACAACGTCCCGATTTACGTGAACGTTCGTGTGGTGGCGGCAAGCAACGAGCCTTTGGAGAAAAGAATCAAGGACGGGACGTTCCGGGAAGATCTCTACTACCGGCTCAATGTGATTCCCATCCTCCTGCCCAGTCTCCGCGAACGTCGTGACGATATTCCCCTTCTGGTCAGCCATTTTCTCCGGGACAAAGTCCATGCACGCACCGGAAAGCCCTTCCAGATCACTCGACAGGCCATGGAGGTTCTTTGCGCCCATCATTGGCAGGGGAACGTGCGGGAGTTGGAAAACGCCATCGAACGGGCCTGTGCCCTGTGCGAGGACAACGTCATCCGTGTAGCCGATCTTCCACCCGCGTTTCAGCAGTATTTCAAGGAAAGCCCCTCCGACACCGTTTTCGCAGTCCCCTCCGTGCCATCAACGTCACAATCCCGGACGAACCCGGCCCAGGCTTTGTATCCGGTCAGCGGAACGTCGGCTCAAACCGGATCATCAGCCCCGGAGACGGGTGCCAGTCGCGCGCTGGGACCGCTCAAAACGTTCTTGCGCGAACAAGAGTTGGCCTTCTTGAACCAGGCCCTGGCCTACACGGGCGGCGACAAGGAGAAAGCCGCTGAACTGCTCAACATCAGCCTTGCCACGTTGTACCGGAAGTTGTCGGAAGACGAGGAATTGTAAGCCAAGCTCGGCACCGCTATCGCTTTATCGCCAGTCAGCGGGTCTCCCATACCAAGGTAATCCAAAGGCACACCTCGCGGCGCTCAAGAATTGAGAAACCGCGTCATCCGCTGTGGCGTAATTTGCCTTTGATCGCAGGAACGGGCTCTGATATTTTGCGAAGGCCACAGCCGTCGCGCGCCGGCCTTGCGCGACGTCGACTTTGGTCTTTGTGAACTTGCTTATGAAGCGGTGACTCTCCGGCCGGTTGGAGCGCGTCAACCCTTGACTGAAAGAAATATCATGTCGAAAGCCATCATGGATCCGGCGGAGGTGCGGCGTTTCGCCGAGGAACTGAAGCGGTTTAACCAGGATCTCCAGAACAGAATCACCCTGCTGCAGGCGAGGTTTTCAGCGCTGGGTGATACCTGGCAGGACCAGGAGCATGCCAGGTTTGCCGAGGAGTTCAGACAAACCATGAGAGCGCTGGCAAAATTCATGGAAATCTCCAGCCAGCACACGCCGTTCCTGTTGAGGAAAGCTCAGCGCATCGAGGAGTACTTGTCCCAACACTGATCATGCCGCAGCCCGCCCAGGTCACGTCGGTCGAGGCCCTCGAGGCCTTCAAATCCAGCCTGATCGTCTATCTGGAGAAAGGAGGCCGCCTCCTGGACGAAGTCAGCGAGGACGTGGTCCGGACCCGGATCTGGCTTGAAACCGACCGTCAGCTTTATTGGAAGAAACTGGTTCACCAGCGAACCAAAGAGATGGCCCAGGCGGAGCAGGAACTTTTGACCGCCCGGCTGTCCGACATGCCGGAGGCCATCAAGGCCAGACGATTGGCCGTCAACAGAGCAAAGCTCGCACTCCACAGGGCAGAGGACGGCCTGGCCCGCGTGAAACAATGGCTCCGGCGATACGAGACCGAAGTGGAATCCCGCACAAAAGTTGTCGTGCAACTGCGCCAGCTGCTCGGTTATGACATGAGCAAGGCCGTCGCTTTCCTCGAAGGAGCCGTGTCCACCCTCGCTGCCTACGCCGAAATGTCTGCGCCTTCTCCGCTCGATCCCCGGACGCAAACCGGCGACGCGGATGTCGCGGCCCGGCGGAACCAGACGGCCGAACCCCCCGCCCCCGAAGGAGGCTTTCCATGAACCCCATAATCTATTGGACAAATTCGTGTTGCATATGCAACACGAATTTGTCCAGGTCGGTTCATGGTCCCGATGCGCGATTCTGGAATCGTGGAGGCTCTCCATGAGCACGAGCGCAAATGGCGCTCGTCTGGCGGCGCTAACCAAGGACTTGCTGGGCCGATGGCGGCAGACCCGGGATTACTGGAGAGATGACAAAGCCCGGGAATTTGAGGAACGATACCTGCTGGAACTCGAGTCCACGGTGAATGCGGCCATCAGCGGCATTGCGAACCTTGAAAGTGTCCTCAGAAAAATCAGGAGCGATTGTGAACAGTAATCTGGCCGTGGAACGGACGCTGGAACTGCTGGACCGCCTCAAAAGCGTCGTCCAGGACTCGACCGCACGTACGGAACAACTGGCCCAGGAGCTCAGACAAAACAGTTCCCGCCTCGACTGGCAGTTCGACCAGGAGATCAAAGAATTGGAGTCGCGGCTCGCCGGCGCCATCGCCGAATCAGATGGCTTGTTTCAATCCGGCAAGGAGCGACTGGAATCCCGTCACCATCAACGCAAAGCCAGGATGCTTCGCGCCCAGACCACCGCCAGGAAACAACACCTCAAGCGCATCGAAAGCCACGAAGGACGTCAGATCAACGAAGTTCAGAGCGAGTTGCTGTTAACCAGCCGCAATCACGAAGCCCTCCAAAAGCAGTCGGACAAAAACTTCGCGAGCTTTCAGCAGGATTTGGCCCGCGAACAGGACGCCCTGGCTGTTCTGGAACGTAAAACACGCTCCGCCTTCCGCGGATACGCCGGATTCCGACGCCTCGCGGACTTGCCTGACGAACCCTCATCGGGCTCGAACGGTGCGGACCGCAGCCCCCTCACCCCACCCCCCGCCTTCGGTGCAGAGGGTGTCCAAGGGGCAGGCGAGCGTGACGTGAGTTCCGCGCCCGACGAACACCGGCTGCTGGAGGAGTTTCGCGCGCTTTTCGCGGTGACAAAACGGAAGCTCCGTTGGTTCCGCATCCTGCCGTTGCCGCTGCTGTTCGGTCTGATTCCGTTGAGGCTGTTCGTTCCGCTGCTCCTGATCGGACACGTCGCGGCTGTCTTGCTGATTCCGCGTCCAGGCGGACGAGTTTTCACCTGGCAGCAGGCCGGCGTCTCCTTCGCCGTTTCCCTCGGCTGTGTAATTATTCTTCACTTGCTTGGCCGGCTTATGGGCGGGCCGCCGGCAAAAAGATTGGCCGCCTCGATTGCCGGCGCACGAGCGCGGCTGGTTGCCTGCCAGAAAACCGCCGAAGCCAATTACCAGAAGGAAAGCGAGCGCCTCCGCCACGATGCCGAAACCAGGACCGAGCAGCTCCACCAACACTGGAACCAGGCGGTGAGCCAGGCGGAAACGATGCGGAACGATCTGCAGCGTCACCTCGACGCCAAACTCTCGCGCGCCGCCGCGAAAAGCGAACATCTCTGTCAACAAGGTCTGGAACACCTGCAACAGGAGCGCGACCGGCACGCCGGCCGTTTGAAGGATGAAATGGAAGCGGAACGCGCCCGGCTCGAATCATCGCGTTCGGCGAAAAAGAAGCAGTTTGAATCAAACCAGCAGACCCAATGGGAGGCGCTCGAGGTTGAATGGAGGAAGACCACTCAGGCCGTTTACGACGCGTTCGCGGCGGCGCGGGAATCAGCCGACAAACTCTGTCCGGACTGGCGCGCGGTGTTTTGGGAAAAGTGGATCCCTCCCCGGGAATTCGCCGCCGCCACACCCTTCGGGCGCCTGGAGGTGAATGTCGAACAACTCGCCGGGTCGCTGCCGCATGACCCGCGGTTGGCGCTGCCCGGACCGGCCCGATTTTCGCTGCCGCTGGGGCGCCCGCTCGCGATTGGGGCGCTGAACAATCTTGTGCTCCGGCTTCTTTCTGTCGCGCCTCCCGGTCGTGTCGTGTTCACCATCCTCGACCCGGTGGACCTCGGACAGAGCTTTGCGGGTCTGATGCACCTCACCGACCACGAGGACCGCCTCATCAATCGTCGCATCTGGACGCAGCCCGATCACATCGAACAACGGCTCGCGGAGTTGAACGAGCACATCGAAAAAGTCACCCAGCTTTATCTTCGCAACGAATACGCGAGCATCGCGGAATACAACCAACAGGCGGGCCGCATCGCCGAGCCGTATCATTTCCTCGTGGTCGCCGATTTTCCGGTCAACTTCAGCGATTTGTCGATGAGGCGTCTTCTCAGCATCGCCGCCAGCGGGCCGCGGTGTGGCGTGTTCACCCTCATCCATTGGGACACGAGAAAATCCACGACGGCAGACTTCGGGCCCGATGACCTTCGCAAGGCCGGCGTGCGCGTCCGATCCTCCAAAGCCGACCGCCTCGTCCTTGCCGACAAACCACTCGAAGGCACGATTCTGATCCTGGATCCTCCGCCCGACCCGGAACGGGCGACCGCCTTCCTGGAGAAGGTCGGCCGCATCAGCGTCGATTCCAATCGCGTGGAAATGCCTTTCGGTGAAATCGCCCCGGAAGATTCCGCGCTCTGGACTTTGGAGACCTCCAACGAACTGCGCGTTCCCATCGGCCGCACCGGCGCGACGAAGTTTCAACAACTGGCCCTGGGCAAAGGGACTCGCCAGCATGTTCTTATTGCCGGCAAGACCGGCTCCGGCAAATCCACGCTGTTTCACGTCATCGTCACCAACCTCGCGTTGTGGTGCGCTCCGGAACAGGTCGAGTTTTACCTCGTGGACTTCAAGAAAGGTGTCGAATTCAAGTGCTACGCGACCCACAGACTGCCACACGCGCGGGTGGTGGCCATCGAAAGCGATCGCGAGTTCGGCCTGAGCGTGCTCGAACGGGTGGACGAGGAACTGCGCCGTCGCGGCGACCTCTTCCGTCGGATCGGGGTCCAGGACCTTCCCGGTTACAAACGGGCCGGCGGCACCGAGCCGCTGCCGCGAACTCTTCTGATCATCGACGAGTTCCAGGAGTTTTTCGTCGAAGACGACCGGGTTTCCCAGAACGCCGCGCTCCTGCTCGATCGGCTTGTCCGGCAGGGACGCGCCTTTGGCATCCACGTGCTGCTCGGTTCGCAGACCCTCGGGGGCGCCTACACGCTTGCCCGCACCACGCTCGGACAAATGGTCGTGCGCATCGCGCTGCAGTGCAATGAGGCGGACGCCATGCTCATCATGGACGACGACAACGCCGCGCCGCGCCTGCTCTCGCGACCCGGCGAGGCCATCTACAACGACGCCGCCGGCGCTGTCGAGGGCAATAGTCCTTTTCAAGTCGTCTGGCTCTCCGAGGAAGAACGCGAGACCTGGCTCGATAAGATCCGTCGCCGCGCCGGGCCTCCTGCCCCCCCGCGCGCCGCGCCGGTTGTCTTTGAAGGGAATGCTCCGGCTGATGTGCGCGAGAATGAAGTGCTTCGGCGCCTCCTTTCGGCCGATTCGATAAAGCCGACAACCGCCGCTCGTGCCTGGCTTGGCGCTCCAAACTCGATTAAAGGTCCGACTGAGGTTGTTTTCCATCGCCAGAGCGGCAACAACCTCCTCATCCTCGGCCAGCGCGATGAGGCCGCCTTGGCGATGCTGGGCGTCTCCCTGGTTTCCATGGCCGCCCAGCACCCGCGCCGCGCCGCGCGATTCATCGTGCTCGACGTCAGCCCCCCGGCGTCGCGGCACAGGGAGGTTCTCGAAAAAATTGTCGGGGCTATTCCTCACGAGATCACACTGGCGGGCAACCTCGAACTTGAGACTGTGTTTGGCGCGTTGGCGGGCGAATTTGAAAAGCGTTCTGATCCCATAAGCGCGGCGAAAGCCCCGTCGGTTTACCTGTTCATCCACGGCATTCAACGGTTCAAAGGGCTGCGGTACGAGGACGACTTCAGCGTTTCGCTGGACGACGCCAATGCGCCGGCCAATCCGGGCAAACAACTCAACCAGATGCTCTGCGACGGGACCCAGCTTGGATTTCACGTCATCTGCGCTTGCGACACGCTCAATAACGTGAACCGCTGCCTCAGCCGAAAAGCGCTGAGTGAATTCGAACTGCGGGTGCTGTTCCAGATGAGCGCCACCGACTCCGCCAGTCTCATTGACACGCCAAAAGCCGCCAACCTCGGCCTCCACCGCGCGGTCCTCCAAAATGCCCAGGCGGGCACGCTCGAAACGTTTCGTCCTTACGCCTTGCCCGATTCCGCTTGGATCGAGGAGGCGGCGCGGCATCTGGCCCGCTTGCTGGCGTGAATCCGCCCATTAACGGTGGGGCGAGACTCCGTCGAGTCCTGATCTCTCCACGACAGGAATCCGGGCTCGACGGAGTCTCGCCCCACGAGCTGGTGTGAAGTCTCCACGGTTTGTGTTTCCAAAAGCTCATTGGAATCCCAACGCGCCCTCACTTAAAGAATGGTTCCAGGCGCGAACACCTGGAACCATTCTTGACCGTTCCACCCAACCCAACCGGAAGAATGCTCAGGAAACAATGCGCCCGACCAGTTCGACGAACGACGCCCATCCCGCTTCGAGGCTGCGGAGTTGCCAAAAGGCCATGAGCAGCGAAGCGACGCTCGTGGTGGCAAGAACGAAGTAAAGCATTCGCTCCAGCAGCAATCCGTTTTCCGCGCCGTTCAACACAGCGCTTCTCCAGGGCAACCGCGGGCAGGGCATCACTTTTCGGGAATTCCTGCAATGGTCCATTACGGCGGTCGTCTTCAAATCCGGCGGCGGAGCGAAGTCCACGGCCGTCCTGTGACCGGCGCAGGAGACTTTGGCCGGGAGGACGATGGTTCTGACCAGCCTGCTCTCGACCGTGGTGATGCTGTTTCGGCGGGCAGCGGCGCCGACTGCCTGGCGCCGGTGCAAGCTCAAATGGGACAGGGTGTTTTTCATATTTAATCTTTCTAATCACTTAGGCTTCCGACTACACGAGCCCGTCTCTGTTTGTTTCAAAAAAGTTTCAGGTGAAAGCGACGGAGCCACAACACTCATCATGCCCGATTGATCGCACGCGAAGCGGCGGGCCGTGGTTCATCGAGATTTCAATTTGCACGATTCCAGGATTGGACAGGACCGGGAGTACACTTGAGGCAAGGGTCAATGATTTGTATTCAGGGCGGAGGCGGGCTTAATTCAGGGGCAAACGCAGTCTGGCGATGCAACCGGCGCCCTGGCGCCGGCCTTCCAGTGTCAGGCTGCCGCCGTGCGCTTCGGCGATCTGGCGGCTCAGGGCCAGGCCAATGCCGGAGCCGCCCGGTTTGGTGGTGAAGAAAGGGACAAACAAATTGGCGGTGTTGGATAAACCCGGCCCTTCATCTTCAACCCGGATTTCCAGGAGCGGGCCGGCTGTGGCCCATCCCACCTTGACTCCGCCTTTGGTTTCGAGCGAAGCATCGGCGGCGTTGCGGACCAGATTGATGAGCATTTGTTCCAATTGATCGCCATCCGCCTGGATCATGACGCCGGGGCCGGGCACCAGAACCACCGGTACTCGAACCTCCAAACCAACCACGCGTCGAATCAGCGGTTCGATTTCGAGCGGCTGGAGTTTCGGCTGCGGCAGTCGCGCCAGGCGTGAGTAGGCTTCCATGAAGC
>QHPW01000229.1:0-6105 GCA_003219675.1 Verrucomicrobiota bacterium | reverse complement strand
TTCTTTGCCGAGCAGACTGGCCAGGCTGCCGGAGATGGATTTGATGGGAGCCAGCGAGTTGTTCAACTCATGGCCCAGCACGCGCAGCAATCGCTGCCATGCCTGGCGCTCCTCCTCGCGCAAGGCCTGGCTCAAGTCGGCGAGCACGAGCAACTGATGCGGCAATCCGCCCTGGCGAAAGGAATTCCGTCTCATGCCCCAGCGTCCGAGGCCGCCCGGAAAGGTCATCTGCAATGTGCGCGCCGGCTCGCCTTGCAGACAGTCCGCCAGGCCCAGTTCGGTCGCGGTGCGACCCAGCAATCGTTCGACCGGTTGGGCCAGCAACCGTTCTCCCGACCGGTTCACCAACCGCAGCCGTTGCCGGTCGTCGAACGCGAACACGGCGAGATTGATTTCCTCCATCACCGTGCGCAAAAGCGCCGTGGCTTCGCGCGCGCCGAGGCGTTGTTCGCGCAGCGTTTCGCCCAGCGCGTTCACCTCGAACATCACGTCGCCGAGCGGGTCGTCGCGGCGGGCGCCGCGGGCGCGCACGGAAAAATCCTCCTCGCGCAAAGCGGACAACAGATTGGAAACAGTATGCAATGGATGCACCACGCGCTCGCGCGCGGCAAAGGCGAAACTGAACCAGGTTCCGACCGCCAGCAACGTCAGCGTCCATTGCGCCCTCGAGGACCAGTCCCCGAGCCAGAGCAACACCAGCGCGATGGTCACCGCCGGCAATCCGGAGAGCAGTGCCAGCATCAGAATGCGGCGGTCATGAGTGAGTCTTTTGGGCATGAATCCGCGTAGCCACCGAGGTCACGAGGTGGACTTCAATCCGCGTCGGCGGCTACAAGCCATATTTTTCGAGACGCCGATAAAACGCGCTGCGGCTCAGGCCGAGGGCCTCGGCCGCTTTCATCGCATTGCCCTCGCACCGGGCCAGTGTCTTTTTGATCAGATGCCGCTCCACTTCTTCGAGGCTCATCTCTTCCAATCGCGGTGAGCTCTCGCCGCCGGCCCGCAAACCGAGGTTGGACGCCTTCACCAGATTCCCTTGCGCCATGAGCACGGCGCGTTCGACCGCATGGTCCAGTTCGCGCACGTTGCCCGGCCAGGAATGCTCCTGAAGCATCTGCACCGCCGCCGGCTCGAGTCCGGCGACGCTCTTTCGATACCGCTGCGCGTGCTGGCAGAGGAAGTGGCTGGTCAACGGCGGAATGTCCTCGCGCCGCTGGCGCAACGGCGGCAGGTGAATTTCGACCGTGTTCAACCGGAACAACAAATCCTGTCGGAACCGCCCGGCCGCGACTTCCGCGTGCACATCGGCATTGGTCGCGGAAACGAGCCGGACGTTGGCGCGCCGCGTTTTCGACGAGCCGACCCGCTCGAATTCGCCCGTTTCCAGCACGCGCAACAGTTTGGTCTGCTGATTGAGCGGGATGTTGGCGATTTCGTCGAGGAACAGCGTGCCGCCGTCCGCCAGCTCGAAACGGCCGACGCGATCGGTCTTGGCGTCGGTGAACGCGCCTTTGACGTGGCCGAACAGTTCACTTTCAAAGACGCCTTCGGACAGACCGCCCATGTTGACGATCACCAGCGGCTTGCCGGAACGAGCTGAAATGGCGTGCAACGCGCGAGCCACAACCCCTTTGCCGGTGCCGTTTTCGCCCGTGATGAGCACGTTGGCGTCCGACGGGCCGACGCGATTGATGAGTTCGAGCACGGGCCGCATCGCGGGCGATTCGGCGATGAGCGCCGGGCCGCTGCCCCCGCGCAAGAGTTCGTTTTCCGCTTCGAGCCGCTGGCCTTTGCGCAAGGCTTTGCCAAGTTCCACCTGGTTGCGAATGATCGCGGAAAGGCGGGCGTTGTCCCACGGTTTTTGAATGAAATCGCGCGCCCCCCGGCGCATGGCTTCAACCGCCAGCTCGATATTGGCCCAGGCCGTCATCACCACCACGGGCAGCGCGCTGTCCAGCGCTTGAATCCGGCCGAGCAAGTCCAGACCTTCCTGGCCCGAAGTCGTGTCACGGGCGTAATTGAGATCCATCAGCACAACATCGAAGTCGCCCTCCTCCAGCACCGCCAGCGCTTTGGCCGGCGAATTCACGGTCTCCGTCCGATAGCCGTCCCCTTTCAGGAGCAGGCGCAATGCCTCCAGTACATCGGCCTGGTCGTCGGCAATCAGAATGCGAGGTGCCGCGTCGGTGTTTTTCATTTCCGCGCGAACATAGAGGGGACAAACCAAAATGTCGATGCGAGGTTGGACGGTTTCCGTGGAGGGCGCGCAGGACCGACAGAATCTTCTCTGGCGCGATCAGGCGGCCGCCCTGCGCAACCGGTCGTTGATCGCCTGCCACTCCTCGGTGTCCGGAAGCGTTTCCACGACAATCCATCCGGCTCCGGCTTCATCGGAGCGGTGCAGCTCCGCGTAAATGGCCCGTGCAAACGCCGTCGCGTCGTGCGGCACCACACTGACGCAACCCACGTGTTCGCCCGCCGGGATTTGTGTGTGGGCAATGACGTGTGTTTTGCGGAGCGGAGCCTTGAGTGCCGCGAGTTGCGCCAGAAGATCAACCTCATCGCGCCAGTCCAAAATCACCAGCCTCGCTTTCGGCGCGTAATGTTTCGGCGACAGGCCCGGGCTGCGCGACGGTTCCGCCTGCCGGGTTCCGCGTCCCGGATTCTCCAATTCTCCTGTCAGCGCCCGCAGCGATTCGGCATGGATCATCCCCGGACGCAACACACGCGGCGGTCGGGTGGTCAGGTCAACCACGGTGGATTCGATACCGACCTGCGCCCGCCCGCCATCGACAATCAAACGGATCCTGTGCCCTAAACTCTTTAAGACGTGCCGCGCGTTCGTGGGTGAGACCTGGTTCGATAAATTTGCACTCGGCGCCGCGAGCGGAAAATCGCACGCGCGAACCACGGCTTGAATGAACGGATGACTCGGCCATCGCACGCCGACGGTTGCGCCGCCGGCAGTCACAATCCGCGGAATCTCGCGAGAACACGGCAGCACGAGCGTGAGGGGTCCGGGCCAGAAGGCGCGGGCGAGTTCGTCCGCCAGCGCCGGCCACTCCGCCACACAGCGCCGGGCCATCGCCGCGCTGGCGACGTGCACGATGACAGGGTTGTGCGCCGGGCGGTCTTTGATTTCAAAAATCCTGGCGACCGCTGCCGCGTCGAGTGCATTCGCCGCCAACCCGTAAACCGTTTCGGTCGGGAGCGCGACCAGTTCACCGGCGCGCAAAAGTTCCGCGGCCCGCGCCATCGCCGCGTTGAACAGCGCGGGCGTGTGGGTCGGCAAAATCTCGGCGACCGTTCCGGTCCTACCCTTCACAGCAAAAGGTTAACCTGTGTCCGGTTCAGTGAAACGAAAAATGCGCGCAGCGAACAGCTGTGGACGCGACGCGCTGTCCAGGTTGCGCTTTGAGTTTGTCAAACCTATGCTCTGCCCGTGCTTGAACAGCTGACCCAACAAATGGTCCGGCGTGTCGCGTTGTCGGATGACCAGGTGACCGCCGCGATCGGCCAGCTTCTCGACGAGGGTACGTTCGCCGAAACGAAAGCGGACTTCCTCACCGCGCTGGCGCGCAAAGGCGAGACCACGGAGGAGATCGCCGCGTTCGCGCGCGAGCTGCGCGCCAAATCGATTCAGCCGCCGCTCGATGCCCAGACACGGTCGCGCGAAATTCTGGATGTCTGCGGCACGGGCGGCGACCGCCTCGGCACCTTCAACATCTCGACGGCCGTCGCCCTGATTCTGGCGGGCGCCGGCGTCACGGTGGCCAAGCACGGCAATCGCGCCATCACCTCCAGGGCGGGCAGCGCGGACGTGCTCGAAGCGCTCGGCGTAAGAATCGATCTGGAACCCGACGATGCCGCCCGCTCGTTGCGCGAGCATCACTTCGCCTTTTTCTTCGCGCCGAAATACCATCCCGCGTTCAAACATATCGCGCCCGCGCGCAAGCTCTGCGCCCAACGCGGCCAGCAGACCATCTTCAATTTCCTCGGCCCGCTGTTGAACCCGGCGCGCCCCAGCGCGCAACTCATCGGCGTGTCGCGCCCGGAATTGTGCGAACCAATGGCGCGCGTGCTTCAGTCGCTCGGTGTCCGGCGCGGCATGGTGGTCTGTGGACAGGTTTCAGGCTTCAAGTTTCAAGTTTCAGGTTCGGCGACGGATGTGGCGGATTCCAGAGCATTTCTGGACGAGCTTTCAACTTTGGGTGAAAACCGCATCGCTGAGTTCTACCAGGACCGCGGATTCACGACTTCGGTGATGTCGCCCGAGGGTTTTCCGCTACAGCCCGCGGCCCTGGCCGACCTTGCCGGCAGCGACCGAAACACGAATGCCGAAATTGTCCGGCGCCTGTTGCGAAATCAGGAACGCGGCCCGAAGCGCGACGCCGTTTTGCTCAACGCGGCCGCCGCGCTGTTTGTTGCCGGGAAGACCAAATCGCTGGTTGAGGGCTGGGATTCGGCCGCCGAGTTGATTGGAAGCGGCAAAGCCGAGGCGAAGCTGAACGAGCTGGCGGCCGCGTCAGCCCGTTGATGATCGACGCAAAGAAAAAGCAGGCGCGCGTGACTCCTGCCTGGCCGACTCGGTTTCGAGGACGAGGACGGGACTCTCCATGAACCTCAGAAAGTGGCACAAGCATCCTGCCTGTTCGGGGCTGACAGGCTGGAAGCCTGTCCCACTCTGCAGCCGGCGGCCCGGTTCATGGCCGCAACTCACGTCCGATTTTTGGAGGTGTTCGCTCTCCATGAACCTGTTGCGGGTCGCAGACCCGCGGTCCGGAGCGCGCCTCTGTGAGGCGCAGCGGTTCAGGGTCCCAATGCGCGACAGAGAAGTCGCGGAGGCTCTCCATGACCCAAGTAGCCGCGGACGTTGGTCCGCGCACTCTGATGTGCTCAGCGCCGACTGACGTCGGCGGCTACGGTTCATGGCTTCGATGCGCGGTGGCAAAGCCGTGGAGCCGTCCATGAACCAGTGGGGCGAGACTCCGTCGAGCCCTGGTTTGTTGCAACTTCGTTTAGGGCTTTCGTGTTCTGCGCTTAACTCAGGATATTTATGTTCAAAATCATCGCCGCAGACCAGAAGGAGTATGGCCCGGTCCCAACCGATCAGGTGCGCAGATGGATCGCCGAAGGTCGGGCCAACGCGCAGACCCGGGCCCGTGTCGAAGGCGGCGGCGGCGACTGGAAACCGTTGTCAGAATTTCCTGAGTTCGCCGATGCATTCGTCGCGGGGGCGGTTGCTGTCTCGCCGCCCAAACTCAACCCGTCCATCGGCGAAAAGCTCGCGGCGGAAATCATCGCGCGCGATTATCGCGTGGACATTGGCGATTGCTTCAGCCGGAGCTGGGGCCTGGTTCAAGACAATTTCTGGCTGCTGTTTGGCGCGACGGCATTGGTCCTGGTTGTCCGCGCCGGGTTGGGATTCTTTCCGGTGTTGGGCATTCCGACCAACGTGATACTGGGTTTCGTTTTGCAGGGAGGCCTGGGGCTGCTGTTTCTGAAACGACTTCGCGGCCAGCCTGCCGAGATCGGTGTGGCTTTCTCGGGATTCACTCTCGCGCTGTTGCCTCTGATTCTGGCCGGCCTGATCGCGCACGGATTGACGTTCGTAGGAGTTTTTCTTTGCGTTTTGCCGGCCATCTACCTCCTGGTGGCCTGGTGGTTGTTCACGCCCCTGCTGATCCTCGACAAAGGCCTCGACTTCTGGCCGGCGCTGGAGTGCAGCCGCAAGGTGGTGACTCATCACTGGTGGCAATGTTTCGGTCTGTTTCTCCTTGCGTGTCTGGTCGGACTGCTGGGGTTGCTGGCGTGCGGGGTCGGCATCTTTTTCACTTTGCCCATCGCCGTAGGCGCCACGGTGTATGCCTACGAAGATGTTTTCTGCACCCGGCCCGCAAAGGGTGAACTGCCGCCACCCGCGCCGGCAACGCCCGCTCCGCCGCCGGCTTCGCGTTTGGAACCTGATTCAACAACCGCACCGCCGTCTGATACCGCATCAGCGCCGTCATTGCCGCCTGATGGGGGTCCGCCTCCAGCCGCACCGCCGCCCGCCGCCCGCTCCGGGTCCACGCCGCCAGCGGAGACCAACAACCCTTCGGAACC
>QHPW01000231.1 GCA_003219675.1 Verrucomicrobiota bacterium | reverse complement strand
CGAAAACGTTGTCGCTGGAAATGGAGCAAGGCAAAACGCGGAGCCGCCGCCGCATCGAAACGCAAGTCCTTCACTTCGACGGCGTCAACTGGCACGGGTACGCCTACCAGTGGAACGACGCGCAGACCGATGCCACTCTCGTGGACTCCACGGGCGCTGACCGTGCTTATGAAATCGCCGACGCGCAAGCTCCTGGCGGCCATCGGCGGCAAACCTGGCATTTCCACAGTCGCGCCGAGTGTTTGCGCTGCCATAATCCCTGGGCGGGTCCGCCGCTGGCATTCAACTTTTTTGAGCTGAACAAGGACCATCGCTATGCCGCGGCAACGGCAAGCGGCGGCCCGGGTTCGCGCGACGACAACCAGATTCGGACGCTGGCGCACATTGGGATGCTGGACCCGTCCTTGTTCGACGAACCGGCTTTGAAGCTGGCCGATCCGCGCGACCCGAACGCCGCTTTGCAGGAGCGGGCGCGTTCCTGGCTGCACGCCAACTGCGCGCATTGCCATCGTTTCGGCGCGGGCGGTTCGGTCGCATCGTTCTTCAACTACGACCAGAAGCTGGAGGAAAGCCGGACTATCGACTTTGTGCCCACGCAAGGCATGTTCGGTATTCCGGGCGCGCACGTCATCACGCCGGGCGACCCGCTCCGGTCGGTGCTGTATTATCGAATCTCGTCGCTCGGCCCGGCCCACATGCCGCGCATCGGCTCCCGCATCGTCAGCGAAGCGGGGTTAAACCTCATTTATGACTGGATCCAGCAAATGCCCAAAAGGGCTTCTACGAATGAAACGGAGGAAGCCTCCGCGCGAAAAATCGAAGATGCCAATCGCAATCTCTTGAGCGAGCTTTGCGCCGGAAAAATTTCTTCGCCGAAAGAACGCGCGGAGTTGGTGGACCGTTTGCTGAGTTCTACCCTCGGCGCCCTGGCTCTGTCGCACGAGGTCAACCTGAAGTCGTTGAGCCCGGATTTGCAGACCGAAGCCGTCGCGCGCGGCGCATCGCACGCGAATGCCCTCGTGCGTGACTTGTTCGAGCGGTTTGTTCCCGAGGAAAAACGTGTGAAACGACTCGGCGCGGACTTCACCCCCGACGAAATTCTTGCGCTGAAGGGCGACACCGCTCGCGGCGAGAAGGTATTCTTCACCGAAGGCGGCGTGCAATGTTTCCAGTGCCACCGGGTCCGCGACCGCGGCCGCGACTTCGGTCCGGATCTCAGCCGCATCGGTCAGAAATACACCCGCGCTCAACTCCTCGACAGCATCCTCAATCCCTCGAAGGCCATCGACCCGGCGTTCGCGACTTATCAGTTGGAGACGAAGAACGATTCGAGTTACACCGGCCTTTTAGTGCGAAAGACGGATAATGAAGTGGTGTTGAAAGACGCCAACCTCAACGAAGTCCGCGTCAGACTCAATGAGGTAAAGACGCTGGAGGCTTCAAAGACCTCTTCGATGCCGGAAGGCCTGCTCCAGAGTCTCACCGCGCAGGAAGCGGCCGATCTCGTCGAGTTTCTTGGTTCCCTGCGTTAACACGCTGAAAAGAGGCGGCTTTCCATGAACCCGGTGGGCGAGACTCCGTCGAGCCCTAAACTTCTGTTGTTGGCAGAACAGGGCTCGACGGAGTCTCGCCCCACCGAGAATTCAAACGGCGCCACCGGCCAATTTCCGTCGCGACTTGCATCACCCTGCTCAATCCAGGTAAATGGAGACATGTCATTGCCGTCGAACCCGGCCGAAAGGCAGAACGATGAAGCCCCCGCGCCCTCCGACTTCATCCGCGACATCGTCGCTGCGCACGTCGCCGAAAGGAAGTATCCGCAGATTCACACGCGCTTTCCTCCAGAACCGAACGGCTACCTCCACATCGGCCACGCCAAGAGCATCTGCCTGAACTTCGGCCTCGCGCGCGAATTCGGCGGCAGCTGCAATCTCCGTTACGACGATACGAATCCGACGAAGGAAGAGGTCGAATACGTGGATTCCATTTTCGAAGATGTCCGTTGGCTGATCGGCGGCTGGGCCGATCATTGCCTGGGTCTGAAGCCAAAGGGCAGAACCCCGGAGAGGCAAACAGTGAATGGGAAACAGGATTTTTATCTTCCAGCATCGGGCGGAACATCGAACATCGAACATCGAACATCGAACGTTGAACCGTTTTACGCCTCCGACTACTTCGACCAACTCTACGAATACGCCATTGCGCTTGTCAAAAAGGGCCTGGCCTACGTATGCGACCTGAGTCCCGAGGACACCGACAAATACCGCGGCGCGCCCGACCGACCGGGCAAAGACTCGCCTTTTCGGGATCGCAGCATTGATGAAAACCTCGATCTCTTCAGTCGTATGAAGGCGGGCGAATTTCCCGATAGCGCGCGCACGCTCCGCGCGAAGATCGACATGGCCTCGCCCAACATCTGGCTGCGCGACCCGGTGCTTTATCGCATTCGCCACGCCGGGCATCATCATACCGGTGACCAATGGCGCATCTACCCGATGTACGACTTCGCCCACTGCCTGAGCGATTACATCGAAGGCATCACGCACAGCATCTGCACGCTCGAGTTCGAGGTCCACCGCCCGCTCTATGATTGGATTCTTGAAAACCTCGATCTCCCGCGCCCGCTGCCGCGCCAATACGAATTCGCCCGCCTCAGCCTCGGCAACTCGTCAACGACGGCCTCGTCTCCGGCTGGGACGACCCGCGCATGCCCACGATCAGCGGCCTGCGCCGCCGCGGCGTCACGGCTGACGCATTGCGCGCGTTCGCCTGCAATATCGGCATCACAAAGTACAACGGCCTGACCGACGTCGCCGTGCTCGAACACGCCATCCGGGAAGACCTCAACACACACGCGCTCCGCCGCCTCGCGGTGCTGCGGCCCCTCAAGGTCGTCCTTACGAATTATCCCGAAGGGCAAACCGAGGAACTCGACGCGGTCAACAATCCCGAAGACCCGAAGGCCGGCACGCGCAAAGTTCCCTTCAGCCGCGAGCTTTACATCGAGCAGGACGACTTCATGGAAAATCCGCCGCCGAAGTATTTCCGTCTGCGTCCCGGCGGCGAAGCGCGCCTCAAATACGCCTACATCATCAGGTGCGACGAAGTGGTGAAGGACGCTTCAGGCAAAATCGTTGAACTGCGTTGCACGGCCGACCTTGACAGCAAGAGCGGGGGCGCGAACGCGGGTCGCAAGGTCAAAGGCACGCTCCACTGGGTGAGCGCCGCGCACGCGATTGACGCCGAAGTGCGCCTCTATGATCGGCTGTTCACCGTCCCTGAACCGGATGCCGCCGGCGAGTTCAAACAACATCTCAACCCGCGCTCGCTCGAAGTCGTCACCGCCAAATGCGAGCCGAGTTTGAAAGAGGCCAAGGCCGGGTTGCGCTATCAGTTTGAACGGCTCGGTTACTTCTGCCTCGACTGCGGTCATCCACCATCAACCCTCAGCCAGCAACTGACTTTCAACCGCACCATCACTTTAAGAGACACCTGGGCGAAGGAAGCGGAGAAAAAGTGACCCACCAATCCTATCCCCGATTCAGATCACGCGCAACGTCGTCGGCATGTGCAGCGGCCCGGACCCCAGGCGTGCGTCCGGTGATTTGGAGAAACTTGTGAAGGTCAACCTCGGAATAAAATTGATCCAGGCCAGCCGGCAACATGACGCAAAGACTCCGCCACCACTGTCTGCATAATAAATGCGCAAGGGCATCCTCGACGCCGTTGACAACACGTTTTTGAGCGCACTCCAGAAAACCATCGAGGCCAAGGACGCGACGAAGTTCGCGACCGCATATCGGCAGACCATCGAGGGCTGTTACTCCTGCCATAAAGCGGCCGAGAAACCTTATCTCCGCCTGCAGATTCCCGATCATCCCGAAGCGCCCATCATCAATTTTGATCCCGCCGCGAAGTGGCCTGAATAAATTCCTTCGGTGCCGCGCTGACGATCAGGTGCAAGCCGGGCAATTTCCTCAGCGCCCAGTAGCAGCCAACGTAAGGAGGCTCATTCTTCAAAATCCGAAATCCGAAATCCGAAATCCGAAATTGGCCAGCGCCTCCTTACGTCGGCTGCTACGGCCCCAACTCACGTCAAAATTTTGGAGGTGGTCCGCTTCATGAACATCAGGCAGGGCGGGCTGTCCCCAGCCCTCCGGCCGACGACGCGGTAAGCACACCGCGCCCCTCCCAGGGCGCCCGGTGCGTGGCTCGAAATGGGTCATTGTCCGTGACAGAAGCGCCCATTTTGGTGCTCTTGAAAAGGAGCGACAAGGTGCCATCCCCAACGGCCCTAACCAAGGCCAGGAAAGCAGTTTGTTGCTCCCATTGGAGCATTACCCGCCGATTCCAGGCCTTGTGCACGCCCCGCAAACAAAGGGGGTTGCAACGACGGCATCCGGGCTGCTGCTTGGTCATATATGAAAAAGCAAAAAACCGTGCTCCGACCGGCCCCGGTGAGAATCGAAAAAATTCTCCTCCCGACGGCAGGATCCGCAGTTCCAACGGCGTTTGCGGTCGTGGCCAGGTTTTCAAAACCATCGAATCCCCGCCGCTCGACTGTCGCCGCCAGTGAAGGTGGACGTTTGTGAATCTGACGACCCGCATAGTTGCCTCTGTGGCCGCAATGGCAGCGCTCAGTGTGTACGCGGAGAACCCAAGTGTTATGCTCCAGTACAGCAGCTCCCCTCTGCCTTTCGAGTCCTCTCCAAGAGAAACGTTCCGGGAGCGTTTCACGGTTGCTTTCGACCGGCGCGTGGACGAATTGTTTGCCGATCGATTCCACCCGTTTAACGTCATGAATTGGAGCCTCGAGTTGCCGGACAGTGGCTCCGACCATCTTCGCGAGCGCGCGGCCAGCGCGGCTCGCAATGTTCTTTCAAAGTCGGTCTTGCAAAGTGTCCGTGAAGCCACAGTGGATCTGCCAATCCTGCTCTGGCTTAAAGAGCGTCAAGGACTGCTTGCGGATTTTCTCCGGAACTCCGTCGGGAGCGTTGGAGAGGAGGCGGTGGCGCCGCTGGACGTGTCGTATCGGCTGGAGGAACGATCGTGGTGGCAGCGCTTGTCGGAGAGCGGCAAAGTGCGCTACGGCATCCGCCCCTTCAGCACCAGTCCCTACACTTTCCTGAGCCTGGGTCTCAAGGACGGCGATGGGTGGTTTCTGCTGGCCCATGTGCGGTACCACTACCGCCAGTTTGCGGATCACCTTTTTGAAATTGCGCTGTCAGTGCCGCTTGCTTACGGACTTGGGATCGACGTGGGTAGTTCCTATCAGTGCGGACGACACGGCGAAATGGAAGGACTGGTGGTCAAGCTCCTTAAGGAGTTCAAATCGGGCGGCATCCTGCACATCGGTTTGGAGGCGCGTGAACACCCCGCGTTTTTCGCAGGAATCGCCATGCCGTGGTAAATGGCGCGGCCGTGCCGCACGTCTCTGCCCTCGTCACCGTTCCTTGCTTCCCGTCACACGGGGTGGCCGCGCATTTCGAGGATTTCACGACGCAGACCGTCTGTCCATCGCTGGCGTTTTCTCGACAGAAACAGCCCGGTGTCGCCTCGCTTGCGAACAGGCGCTTCCCAAAACCCGCCGGGATGGTGCCCGCGCAGAACGACGTAGAACACCCTGGTCGCGCCATGCGTGCCCTGGCCAACGATGTGCACTTCAACTTCGCACGACGTCACGGCCGCCGCCGGAATCCGGTAACACTCCTTGTCGCCCTCGAAAAGAATCTCGCGGCGCTGCTTGTCCAACAAGAGGAACCCCACGTCGCTGGCGGATTCGAGTTTCATCTGGCCCCAGTTGAGCTTCGGCACCACCTCCACAAACGTCGCGTCGGGGTTTTCCGGATCGACCAGGTGCGCCGGGCGCCGGGCAAACTCCTTCCTCACCCGTTTGGACAGGTAACGGTTGCCGAGCCAGGACGGATCGATGAAGAAGGTCGCGCCAACACCGAGGAAGGCCAGCCCGCCAAGGGCAATCAGCGCGATGCCGAGCGCCTTTTCTGCGGGAGACGCTTGCCGCGTTGGTTTACTGTCCGGGAACGCCGTCGTGCCGCCCCAGAACATGAGGCCCAGAACGCCAAACATGGCGAGCAACGCGCCAAGGACAAACGCGTTGCCGATGAGCGCGGTGCGACGCGTGAGCACTTTGCCGGCGTATTCGGGCGGCACGGGACGAATTTCGGCCACGGCGGCGGCTCGCTCAGGCGGTGGCTCGGGCTTGACGCCGAGCTGCTGAAGCGCGCTGGCTGCGGTATGGCCCGTCAGCGACTGAAACGCGGGGAAACGCGGCAGCAGGGCGGGAAGTTCGTCGGGATTCAACTGCACGCTGCGGGCGAGCAATGCGCCTTTGGCGGATTCATACGCATCAAGGACCGCGCCTTGCGGGTTCGCGGTGATGTTTTTCACGGAGAGGTAAGCCGTACAACTGCGAAGCGCGGCTTCTTTCAGACTTGGGCAGAAATCCAACGCGACGGTCGTGTTGGGCACGCCGGGACCGGCAACGCGCACAAGAGGGGAATAATCAAAACGTAGTAATGCCCCCAGCGAAAAAGCAGATGCATGAACACCGCCATCGCGGCGCTGACGACCAACCCCAGCAGTAACAGAGGAACAAGGCCCGCCCAATTTACCGCGCCACTGCTTGCATAGAATTTCCTGCCGGGGATGCGACGTGGTTTCATGGGATAAGCGACCCGTGATAATCCGGTTTTATCTCCCCGCATGATAGCGGCTTTTGGGCAGGCTCCAATCCCAAAAGATCCGGAGCGAATTGCGACCCTGAACCACCCTTTCTCACGCATGAAACCACGACGACCTGTAGCCACCGTCGTGATGAGGTGGACCGTCGTGATCCTCATTTCTATCCGCCTCCTTACGTCGGCGGCTACGCGGACTGTCCGCCCACCTGCACGTGAACCGGTGGGGCGAGACTCCGTCGAGTCCTGATTTTTATCCGTTGGAGGTCAGGGCTCGACGGAGTCTCGTCGCACCGGCTCAAGCAAGAGGTGCAGAACAGTCCGCCGGGGGCTGCCAGGGCTCAGGGTGCCGACCACGCCAGGCCGGAAGCTGCGCGCGCAGGCTTGCCCTCGTCGTCGTCGCTTGGCATTCTGCGGACATGCATTGCTCCCCGTTCAGCCCAAGTCACGGCGTTGCGCCATGGGCCAGGAAGTTGCTCATCGCGTCGCTGGTTTGCGCAAGCTTGTGTCCGGCCCAGCGTCTGTCAGCCGAGAGTGTGACGACCACGGCCGCCGGCAACCTGAAAGTCGCCAGGGATTTCAAAGTCGAGTTGCTCTACACCGTGCCGAAAGACACCGAAGGTTCCTGGGTGGCGATGTGTGTCGATCCCAAGGGCCGGCTCATCGTGTCGGATCAATACGGCAAGCTGTATCGCATCGTGCCTCCACCGATCGGAAGCAGCGCGCCGATCCAACATCAGGCGATTGACCTGGCGATTGGCAAGGCGCACGGACTCCTTTACGCGTTCGACAGCCTCTATGTCATGGTCAACGAAGACCCGAAACGCGGCCTCTATCGCGTCCGCGACACCAATGGCGACGACAAGTTCGACGAAGTGAAGTTGCTCCGCCATCTTGACGGCGCCGGCGAACACGGTGTGCATGCCATCCTGCTCGCTCCGGACGGAAAGGCTCTTTATGTCGTCTGCGGCGACGCCACGAAACTTACGGACATGGACGCGTCGCGCGTTCCGTTGGATTGGAGCGAAGACCATCTTTTGCCGAGGATGTCCGACGGAAACGGTTTTATGAAAGGCGTGCTGGCGCCCGGCGGCTGGATTGCGCGGGTGGATCCCGAAGGCAAGACCTGGGAACTCATCGCCGTTGGTTTTCGAAACGAATTTGACGCCGCGTTCAATCGTGCCGGCGAACTTTTCGCCTACGACGCCGACATGGAGTGGGACCTCAACACGCCCTGGTATCGGCCGACCCGATTGAACCACGTCATCAGCGGCGCGGAATTCGGCTGGCGAAACGGAGCGGGCAAGTGGCCGGCTTATTACATAGACAGTTTCGGCGCGGTGGTGAATGTGGGGCCAGGCTCGCCCACCGGCGTCGCCTTCGGCTACGGCGCGAAGTTTCCGGCGAAGTATCAGGAAGCGCTGTTCATGTGCGACTGGAGCTTCGGCAAACTTTACGCCTGCCACCTGACACCGGAGGGCGCAAGCTACACAGGCACGTTGGAAGAGTTCATCACCGGCCAGCCGCTGGCGCTGACGGACGTTGTCATCAATAAGCAGGATGGCGCGATGTATTTCGCCGTGGGCGGACGCAGAACGCAGTCGGCGCTCTACCGCGTGAGTTACGTCGGCAAGGAATCCACCGCCCCGAGCATTGGAGAGTTTCCACGGCCACATGGTAACTCAAAAGATTTCCCGCGATGCGGCGCGCTGGGAAAAGCGCGGCTTTTCGACCGGGGCGTTGGCAGAACCCGATCGGTCGGAAATGAACTTTATTTGGCGCCACCTCGCTGACAAAGACCGCGCCATTCGTTATGCGGCGCGCGTAGCACTCGAATGGCAGCACCCCGCTTGGTGGGAAAACACGGCACTCGACGAGAAAGAACCGCGCAAGGCGATCGCGGCGCTGGTCGCCCTTGCGCGCGTCAGCAACAAAGACGAGTTCCATCGCAAGCCGACGGATCCGAAGCCGGACGCCGCATTGCAGGGGCGGATTCTCGCAGCGCTCGACCGCATCGAATGGTCGAAGCTCGGCAACAGCGATCGCCTCGACCTGATGCGCGCCTACACGCTGGCGTTTACGCGTCTGGGTCCTCCGGACGAGGGCACACGCCGGCGGTTGACGGCAAAGTTCGATCCGTTGTTCCCGGCGCAGACGCGCGAGTTGAACGCCGAGCTGTGCCAGATGCTGGTCTATCTCCAGGCGCCGAGCGCGGCGGCCAGGCTGATGGCCGCGCTTCGCGCGGCTCCCACCCAGGAGGAACAAATGGAGTACGCCCGCGCGCTGCGCGTCCTCAAGACCGGTTGGACCTTGCCGTTGCGAGAGGAGTATTTCCGCTGGTTCCTCAAGGCGGACAACTTCAAGGGCGGCGCCAGTCTGGCGGGTTTCATCCGGAACATGAAGAACGACGCGATCAACACGCTGAGCGAAGACGAAAAGACGGCGCTTAAGCCGGTCCTCGAAGCCAGGCCGGAAAGGAAGTCGCCGCAGGAATTGCTGGCCGGCCGTCAGCTCGTCAAGGAATGGAAGGTCAATGAACTTGTGCCGACCGTTGAGCGCGGGCTGAAAGGCGGGCGCAATTTCGAACGCGGTCGCAAGCTGTTCGGCGCGGCGGGCTGCGCGGCCTGTCATCGGTTCGACAACGACGGCGCGGCGGTGGGTCCCGATCTGACGAGCGTCGCGGGCCGGTTCAGCGTCCGCGATTTGCTGGAATCCATTGTCGAGCCGAGCAAGGAGATCAGCGACCAGTACGGGGCGGTCGCCATCCGAAAGAAAAACGGCGACGTCGTGACAGGCCGCGTGGGGAACTTGAACGGGGACGTTTTGATGGTGATCGAGAACATGTTTGCGCCGAATGATTTCACCAACGTAAAACGCCAGGACATCGAATCGATGCAGCCTTCCAAAGTCTCCATGATGCCGGAAGGATTGCTGAACAGTTTGAAGGAAGACGAAATCCAGGACCTGGCCGCGTTTCTACTCTCGCGCGGCGATCGAAACAGCAAAATGTTTCGTTGATGGATCTTCGGGAGGACCACGCCACCGACCCTCTTTATTCCCTTGCCTGCGGCGCCGCTCTGTTGCGTCAACCGCGCTGACATGCGAAAAATCCGCGACAATCCGCGCGCCGGAAACGTCCGATCATGAACGGCGCAGAAAAGGAGATCGTCGCTGTCGCGATTTTCGCCTTCACCTATCTGCTCATCGGCGGACGGCGGCTGAAGGTCCTGCCGCTGAATCGTCCGGCGGCCGCGCTGCTGGGCGCAGTGCTCATGGTCGAGTGCGGCGTGATGACTCCGGAGCAGGCGTATCGCGCAGTGGACTACAACACGCTGGTGCTGCTGCTCGGCATGAGCCTGCTCTCCGCCTACTTCCACCTCGCGGGCTTCTTCGACGCGACGGCCAGCCGGGTGCTCAAGGTCGCGCGCACGCCGCGGCGACTGCTCCTCTACCTGGTTGCCATATCCGGCGCGCTCTCGGCGCTGCTGGTCAACGACACCCTCTGCTTCATGTTCACGCCACTGGTCGTGGCGGTGGTGCTGCGCGGCAAACTGCCGTTGCTGCCTTATCTGCTCGCGCTTGCCATGAGCGCGAACATCGGCAGCGTGTGCACGCTCGTGGGCAACCCGCAGAACATGATTATCGGCCAGCTGTCCGGGTTGCCGTTCGTGCGCTTCTCCGCGTCCTTACTGCCCGTCGCCGCGGCCGGACTCGCCATTCAATACGCCGTGCTCAGCTTCGTCTTCCGGGACGTGCTCGGCAACGCAACCGTCCAGGCCGGGGAAGGGCCCGCCCGCCCCCTCGACCGTCGCTTGCTCCGCATCGCCATGGCCGCGCTGCTGCTGGTCTTCACCGGCTTCGTGAGCGGACTTGACTTGTCGTGGACCGCACTGGCCGGCGCGGCGCGGGTCATGGTGCTGGCGCGCCGCGACACGCACGAAGTTTTGAAACACGTGGACTGGCACCTGCTGCTCTTCTTTGCGGCGCTGTTCATTGTCGTCGAAGGGTTGAACCGCACAGGCCTGCCCGATCAGGTTTATTCGCAACTGCGCGGGGTTTTTGGCGCGACCACGAGCGCGCAGGCGTGGAACCTGGCCTGGTTCTCCGCCTTCGGCTCGAACATCTTCTCGAACGTCCCGTTCGTGCTGGTGGCCGGCAAATGGATTTCCGGCTTCGCCCAGCCGGAGCTGATGTGGAAGGTCATGGCGCTGGCCACGACGTTCGCCGGCAACCTGACCATTCTCGGCTCCGTGGCAAACATCATCGTCTTCGAATCCGCGCGCGGCCATGTCGAAGTCGGTTTTTGGGACTACGCCCGCCTGGGCATCCCGGTCACGATTCTCACGACCGTCGTGGGGATGCTGATGCTGCTTCTCCTGGGGTGAGATCATTTTTTAGGTGACGACCCGTCCCGCGGCGCGTATAAGCTTGGCAAGAACCACCAGGCCCTGGTATGAGATCGTCGCCGCTTTGCTTTTCTTGCGTTGTCCGACGGAAGATTCGCCGCCGGGCATTCACCCTGATCGAACTTCTGGTGGTGATCGCCATCATCGCGATCCTCGCGGGGTTGTTGTTGCCCGCGTTGTCCAAAGCGAAGGAACAGGGCAACCGCGCGAGGTGCATCAGCGATGTGAAGCAGATTCTGCTGTGCACCCTGATGTACGCGAACGACAACAATGATTACATGCCTTATACGTCCTGGAGTTCAGACGCGACCAAAGTTCCGAACTGGTGCTACACGCGCTACCGCGTGGGCCAGCCGTCGGATGACCGGGTGGACGAGGGCCAGCTCTGGCAGTATCACAAAGAGCGCAGGATTTACTGGTGTCCGCTCGACCGGACGAACACGGCCTTCTTTCGCCAGCGGGATATGCAGGTCTGCAGCTATATGATGAACGGCGCAGTCTCCGGTTATTCCACCGGCCCGCGTGGAGCCTACACCACTTACAAGATCACGCAGTTCCAGCCGCACTACATGGTCTATTGGGAGGGGGATGAAAAGCAGCCCTCCAACTACGACAACGTCACCAGCAAACCCGACGAAGGCGTCACCCAGCGACACAACACCGGTTCGGTGATGGGGATGTTTGGCGGGCACACCGAAACCATGAGGTTCAAGGCCTACGCCCTGGAGGCGGGCATCGGCGGTTACCGCGGGGTCAGGCCCGGACGGTTCTGGTGCAATCCCGGATCAAAAACCGGCGAGTAACCGGTGAATTCGAGCGGCGTTTCTACTGATTCAAACCAACCACGCATGAAGAATCCGCTGCTGCGCACAAGAGCCGCCGCTCTTGTCCTGGGGACCGCAGTTGTTCTTCTGCAGGGCTGCAGCAAATCCGGCGATGGCTCCCGCCAGGCGGCGCCCCGCAATCCAAACGAAGCCGCCTCGCAATTGGGGCAGGCCTTCGTGCGCGCCGCGCCGGAGATCAAACACAATGCGGACCTGGCCTCGGAAGCCATGCGCAAAGGCGACTACGAGAAAGCTGTCGTGGCACTGCAGGTTATCCGCAGCAGCACGAACATTACCCTGGAGCAGGGCCTCGCGATCCACAATTCGGTAGTGGCGATGGAAGGCAAACTGATTCGTGCCATGGACGCGGGAGACGAAAACGCAAAGCGCGCCTACCAACTGCTGAAGGAACTCAAGAGGAACTAAAAACGACCGCCAGGAATAATTTGCGCTTGGAGTGGTTGCCAAAAGCAAGTTCCAATGGATGTCCGGTGCGGGCACTTCCCTCACCCGGTCCCGCGCCGCGGACAACCATCCCATGAAGGCCGTTTCCCGGTAGCGGCGCCTCGGTAGAGCGCCGCTGGCTGGTTGTTGCCAAGAACTGCGGCGCTCTGCTGAGACGCCGCTACCCCAGGGTTCATGGCCTCGATTCAGGTCCGGACCTTTGGGGCTGTTCCCTTCCCATAAACAATCGTAGGTAGCAGCCGACGTGAGGAGGCTCTTTCCTTTCGACTGAAGAAAGTTGGAGCCTCCTTACATCGGCTGCTGCTACTACTACGCGAGATCGTGATGCGCGTGTTGCGATCCGCATCTGCAACGCCAAACGGAGCTTCAGGGCAACGTGCGGAACTTCCCGTCCAGGCCCAAGACGCGGAATGTCGCGTTGGTATCATAGGTCTGGACGTAAAGAAGCTGGATGTTGGCGGCATTGAGTTCGGTCAGCGTGGATTGCGCCAACCCGGGTTCGAGGCGCGGTTCGAAGATGAATACCTCGCCCCAGTTGTGTCGCCCGGCATCATAGGTTTGGGAGAAGTCGTTGGTGAGGACGACGGGATCGGAACTCAACCCGGTGATCCGCGTTTGGACGAAGCGAATCAGTGGCGCGGTACAGATGCAAACCCCTCGCGGCTGGAGCAAGTAGAAGGAAGTCTGGACCGCAACGTTTGTATTCGTCCATGTGCGTTCCTGAAGGAGCGCGCCGGGCATTAACTGCGGGAATGGCGTAAGGCGAATGGTCTCGTTTGTCGTGCCGCCTCCCGGCGTCGGCATGGGGACGGCGTAGGTGACGGAGAGGAATTTATAATAATAATCCTGATCGAAATCCTGCTGTGTGACCACGGGCGGTTGCGAGCCGGTCACAGTCCTGGAGAACTGCGTCTCGAGCCGCCAGTTCCTTTGGCTCGTGCCACTGCCCGTCGTCCAGTAATTGAGCGAACCATTAACGGAATTCGAGGCGCCCGGCCATGAGTTCATCGGACCGCTCAAGGATCGGCGGGCGCCATTCTCGACGTATTCGAGCGTCGCTTCGCGATAAAGGCCCCGGACGGCGTTCGAGTCGGTGAGGCGCATGTTGGCGGTATGAAGCGTCAACAGCGACTTCAACCGATGATTGGCGAACACATCGGAATAGCCTCCCTGCAACACGCAGTAGGTGGTGGGCTGGTCGATGAGGTAGGCAACGGTGCGATTCGTGGTCGTCGGGTCCGGGATTTGGCGGACCTGCTTCACGACCAGGCCGAGATTTGCATCCTTATTGTATTCGAAATCGAGGTAAAAATTTTTCTTCGCCGGATAGAACTGGTGGAAGCTGTCGCCGACCGTGGTGAACAAGCGCATAAAGGCCCAATACTCACCCTGCCAACCCATCACGTAACCACCCCCCAACGGCACCAGCGAGGAACGCTGCGTCCGAGTGAGATACTGGTTGAATGGACTCCGGTCGAAGGAAACGACCTCGGGGATCGCGCTCCCGTCGGGATTGGTCACCGACGCGGCGCCGGGCTGGCTGACAAGTTCGCCGCTGGTGATCTCAATGCCAGTGGACGTGAGGGCATAGCGCAGCGTGGCGACGCCGTTGGCGAGCTCTTCTTCATCCGGAAAGGAGTGATGCGCCAGGACGCCCATGCCGACTTTGGCCTCGTCCACGCTGTGACGGACGCGTTCGAGAAACGCATCATCGTTGTAAAAGCTGGCATAGACTTTTTGGAGGGCGCGAAAGACGCCGCGTTCATCCGGTTCAGCGGGATCGCATTGGCTCGGTCCGGTCGTGTCGCTGTCCAGGTCGTCGAGCAGACACCCGCTGAAGCTGTCGTAAAGGCCGGCGCCGGTGAAATGTTCGCTGTCTTCGACATTGGTCGAACTGCGGAAGCGAATCTTGCGGTTCGGGTTGAAGACCCCGAGCGCATCAATAATGGCTCGCTGTTGCGCGGCGCTGAACCGGGCGGTGTGCGTGAACAGATCGCGAATTGCGGCGAGCGTGGTTCTCAAGGAAACAATGTCCGGCGGATAATTCGTGTAGGGCGCAAGGCGCCGCGCAATCTCGGCTCGCAGTGTCGTCCCGCCGGGAAGCGTCTGGTCCAGGCACGCGTCCCACAAATCAAACGAGAAAGCGATGGCGGGAGGGCAGTTGGTGGGGATCGCGCGCCGCAGCAACCCGTAATTGGCCGCTTTGCCGCCGAAGTATCGAATGTCGCCCGGCGCGCGCCTGTCGCAGGACGCGCTGATGGCGCCGAAGGATTGTTTGGGCGCGAACTGGATCGGTTGCGGAGCCTTCAGCGCAAGCAGCTCGGACTTCAGCGCCGGGTCCAGCGCGCCTTCCACGTCCGCGACCTCGACGTGGGAACCCAGGGGATCGACCGTCGCGCGCAGGATGACCTCGTGCCCGGCCAGTTGTTGGACGCGCAGCCGTTCGGCTTGGTCCGGGAGGTAAACGAACGGAATGCCGAACGACCGTGAAATGATCGCCACATGCGAATTGGGCGTGGCGGGCGTGAGCGAGATGATACCGGCGACGACCGGTGTATTGGCGGGGACGCCGTCGGTCAGGAGAATGTCTTCGGGTCGCAGCCGCCCGTCTGCAAAGGCGGCGTCGATCTCGGAGGCGGGAAAGTATTTCAGGCGTCCGAGCGCCCAGCCGGGGGAGTAACAATCGTTGAGCGCGACCCACCGTTCGGTGGACGCCACCGGAACGCCCCGCGAGGCGAGGTACTCGGCATTGGTCAGCGCCGATATGCTTTGTTCGAACGTCGGCATGTAATAAACTCCGGCGCCGTCGGCGGCGTACACAGTGGCTTTGACCAGACCGAACCAGCGGATGATTTCTTCGGGTGTGTAAGGGTCGAGGCCCACCAACTGGACGCCGTATTCCGCAGAAATGCTGTCAGGCGGATACAACACCGCGCCCAGGACCACCTGCTGGTTGACGCGGTGGAGCGAAACGGCGTCGAACGCGTCTCGATCCATTCCGATGAAGGGTCCGAGCCGTTGAACGGCGAAATCGTAGTGGAAAAGGAACTTCGCGCTGTCTTGATAATACACGCGCACCGGGTCGTTCAGCAGAATCGCGAACTTGACCCAGCGGATGTCCTGGTACTCAGCGGCTGATGATCGAAAGGGGTCTTCGGGGAAAAGAATCTGGTTTTTCCAATCATTGGTCGCACCGCGAACATTGCTCCATAAACGATAGAAGCGCTTGGGGAAATTTGTCAAAGCCGCATCGGGATAGTTGACCAGGCCGTCGTGCAAGGTGCCGATCCATTGCCAATCGAGCAGGTTCGAGGACGCCTGCAACGTGATGACTCTGTTCAAATCAGACGAGCTGCTGAGTCGAACCCAGTCATTGTTGACTGGCGGCAGAATTTCAAGACGCGGCTGAATGGTTTGAGCAGAAACGGCGCCGGCGAATGCCAACCAACAGAACCCCTTCGCCAACCACCGGGTCACGAGGGCAAGCCTGACATCATAAAGGGTAACACGCATGGGAGCGACGCCTTTACGCAGCGGAGAATACCCTTCTTCGCCATGACGCGCAACCGCGCAGGTAGTGCCCTAATCTGCTTAAGGTGGGTGCGCCGCTGCCGCGGCGCACGGCGGTGCCGCAGCACCGCCGCCACCAAATCAGGACACTGCCGTCGGGAAGTGACAAACATTCTGGCGTGGTGTCATCAATTTTTTTGCAATCGTGCCGAACTTGACGCGCAACGCTACGGCAACTCCTCAAGCGTGATGTCTTTGTACCACGCCTGGGTCTTGCCGCCGCCGTGGACTTGCAGGCCGATCTTCCCGAACTGCGGAATGGCATCGTCCGCTTCGGTGTAGTCCACCGTCAGCAGCCCGTTGATCCAGGCGCGAATCCGCTTCCCTTCCGCGCGGATGACGTATTCGTTCCAGTCGCCGCGCTTCAATACCTTGTTGACTTCTTTGATGTCGGATTTGGCCATGACCCTGTTGCGCCGCGACTCGTCGTAAAGGCAGCCCCACCATTCCGGATCGCCGAGGTCCACCTGATAACCGCTCATTTCGTTCGCCGGGTTCTTGGTCCGCTCGCTGCGAATCTGCACGCCGCCGTTGATAAAACCCTCCGTGCCGCTCAGCTTGAATTTCAGCTTCAATACAAAATTCGTGAACGAGCGCGTGGTGGCGATGAATTGGTTTTCCGGCACCGTTGTCTTGAGCGACCCCCCCACAAACGCGCCGTCCTCGATCCGCCACGTTTTGTTCGTGTCGCCGTCCCAACCTTTGAATGTCTTGCCGTCGAAAATCGGAACGGCTTTGCCGGAGTCGGCGGCGATCAGAGC
>QHPW01000230.1 GCA_003219675.1 Verrucomicrobiota bacterium | reverse complement strand
TGGCTGAATGAGGTCGTTGCTCAAAGTGATCTGCAGAATGCCACCGGTGCCGGACCGGGTGGAGCCGGTAAGTGTCGTCCAGTTCCCGGACGACAAGTCATTCCGGCTTTGGAGGGCGTAGGTTTGACCGGAGATCGAAGTGAAGCCGAGGCGCAGATCGTTTCCGATTCTTTCCACGGCAACGATGCGCAACTCAACCGGCGGCACTGAACCAAAACGTTTGCGGCGTCCATCACCGTCTCTGCCCAAACGCGAATCGAAAACGACTTCCGGACGCGGAGCGGTCTGCAATGCCGCCTCGCACCGGGCGATGACGCCCGGTTCATCGATGTTCATGTGGACCATCGCGGCGCCCCGGCGCGCAGTCCGGGCGTCGCGGCGAACGTTCGCAGCATAGTGCCGTATGGAGGCGAGGAGAAAGGAGCGGAACCGGCCCTTATCCCGGCTGACGTCGCGCAGGTAGTCCTTTGCGAGAAACCGTTCGAAGAAACCCTGAACGATATCCTCGGCTTCGTGTGGCGTGCTGCCCTGACGGCGGAGGAACGCGAACAGCGGTGGCCAGTAGGTCCGGCAGAGTTGTTCGAGCGCCTCAGCTTGCGGGGCGTCGGACCCCGCCGCACTCAACACCACCGTCCAATGGGTCGTGCTGAACTGTGCTGGATCGCCGTCGTCGGCGCGGGCAGGTTGGCTCACGGCCGAATAATGGCACGCTGCGGACTGTTTCGCATGCCAGAAAAGGGTGCAACGTCCGGCGGCACGTCTGCCCCGGCCAGATTGGGAGCGACACGGCCGCCTTCGGGAGCCGAAGCCTGCTTGTCATTTTAGAATCGTTTTGCCAGCCTGCGTCCGCGCTCATGAAAAAAGTGAACCTGAACGACATCCCGTGGAGGGAACGAAGGTCGCCCAAAGGTCGCTACCACCGCTTCCTGCGCGATGTCGCGTTGGCGTTTCGAAGTCCTAAGACGGGGCCAAAGCTCCCGGGCCAACCGCCGTTCGAAGTCGAATTGGTCCGCATGCCTGCTGGCGCGAGAAACTTTCCCCTCCACAGTCACGCGACGGAGTGGGAGTTTTATCTCATCGTTTCCGGCACGGGCACAATGCGCGCCGGTAAAAGGAAGACTGCACTCAAGCCCGGCGATTGCGTTTTCAACCCGCCCGGCGAAGCTCATCAGATTATCAACAGCGGCAGGGGGGATCTCCTTTATTACGTTATTGCCAACAATGCGCCCGCCGACTTCTATTACTATCCCGACTCCAGGAAATGGGGCCTTTCGCTCGAACATGTCGGTTTGTTTCGAATTCGTGAGGTCGATTACTACGACGGTGAGGAGTAGCCACGCCGCCGCACAATTCAACTGTTATGAAAATGATATTACTGTGCCTCCGCTGTTTCGGACCGTTGGCCGTACTGGCGTTGGCTTTGGCGGCGACCGGTTGCAAATCGTCCCGGGGCGCGGATAGTCCCAATACCGCGTCCGGTCTGGCCGAAGTCAACTTAAACGCAAAGACAGCCGAGCAGGTCAAAGAGGTCGCCCGGGAATTCTTTCGGGATCGCGGCTACGTCGAGATAGAGTCGCGACATGTTTATGAGGTGGCGTTCGACAAAGCGACTAAAAGCGGTCGGTCAAGCACTGCCCTGCGCGTTCGTTTGAGGCTGAACAAACAGTTGGACGGCGCCTGGCGTCTCGTCGGAACTCCCATGGGCGTCGAAGCGTGGCGCTCCGATTTGGAATCGGAGGCGGTGCTGCCCCAGGGCGTGAGTCAGATCGAGGCATTTCTTGTCGAAATAAAACAGCGCGTCGAATCTTCGCAGTGAAATTCATGAACACCGTCACCTCGCTCAGAATCGTCAAAGGCAGCACCGAATCCAAAGTCGAAACCGAACTTTCGCGCACCGGCGGGCTGCTGCGACTCGCGCCCAACTGGGTGCCGCGTTCGTTTCTCCAGCCTGGCAAGCGCCTGAAACTGCACCCGGATGACCTTTACGCTTACGGCCTGAACCGCGGCGGCATTGATGAACGCTGGTTTGCTTCGACCACGCCCGCCGCCAACGAAGGCCGCGTCCCGGACGAAGGCCTCAGCTACGTCGTCGCCGGCAGGGAGCGGTTTACACTGCGTCAAGCCGTGGCCGATTGCGGGCCTGCGCTCATTGGCAAAAGGATCTGGAACCAATACAAACGTTGGCCGGTTTATTCAAAATTCTTCGACAACATGGGGCCGATCCCGCACCACATGCACCAGAACGCCAGACAGGCGAAGCTCGTTGGTCAGGAGGGTAAACCCGAGAGCTATTACTTCCCGCCACAGCACAACAACGTCGGCAACAATTTTCCTTACACGTTCTTCGGTCTCGAGCCTGGCACGACGAAGCGGCAGGTGCGCCGGTGTCTGGAAAACTGGAACAAAGGCGACAACGGCATTCTGGATTTGTCGAAGGCGTATCGGCTCAAGCCCGGCACCGGCTGGCTGGTCGGCCCCTGCATTCTGCACGCGCCCGGTTCGCTCTGCACCTACGAGCCGCAGTGGGGTTCGGATGTCTTCGCCATGTATCAATCCCTGGTCGAAGGCCGCGCAGTGCCCTGGTCCCTGCTCGTCAAAGACATGCCAAAGAACAAACACAAAGACCTCGATTGGATCGTGGATCAGCTGGATTGGGAGGCCAACGTGGATCCGAAGTTCAAAGATCACCACTATCTCGAACCGGTGCCCGTCGCCGATACACGCGAGGAAGGCTACGTGGACCGTTGGATTGTTTACGGAAAAGTGGACGGCCAGCAACTCTTCACCGCGAAGGAATTGACCGTCGATCCCGGCGTCAAATGCACGATCAAAGACAACGGCGCGTACGGCCTTGTCACCGTGCAGGGTAAAGGGCGCATGAACCGGCTGGATCTCGATTGCCCCAAGCTGATCCGTTTCCACGAATTGACCGAGGACGAAGTCTTCTGCACCGAGGACGCGGCGAAGGACGGGGTTGTTTTTGAGAACGCCTCCGGTGTCGAATCGCTTGTTGTGCTCCGCTACTTCGGTCCGGAAGTGAACCCGGACGCTCCCGCGATGGGCGCGTATCGGAAGAACAAGTTTAATTGAGGCCGCATATCACGCAGCGGGAGTGGCCGGTGATCGAGGAATTGGATCGCGCGCATCGGATGCGCTGACGGTCCGACGCCGACGCCACCAGCACGACCTGGCGGGTTCGACCACCATTTGAACCTGGACAGTCACGCGCAAATGTGAGCGAGACAGTCATTCGTCATGGAACTCTCTGCCAAAGCTGCCTCCGTTCATGACATCCTGTCCTGGCGCGACAGGTATCGGTTGGAGATGAACTGCCAGATCATCCATGATTCGATCCACACCCGGCCGGGCTGGACACATGAGTACCTTCTCTTCGCCGGGGAGGCCACGGTCGGTTACGGCTCCATTGCTGTTGGCGGGCCCTGGAAAGGGAAGCCCACGGTGTACGAGTGGTATGTCGCGCCCCGGTACCGGACGCGGATGTTCGACCTTTTCAGCGCGCTGTTGACGGCCAGCGGTTCGGCGGCGATTGAGACTCAGAGCAATGACACGTTGCTGACAGTCATGTTGCATGCGTTTGCTTCGAGCGTGAGCAGCGAGAGTATTCTATTTCACGACAAACTCACTACGGTGCACGCGCCGCCCGGCGCCGTTTTCCGCAGTGCCACCACGGCTGACGCCTTGAATGTTTCTCCGGACCAATTGAAATGGCACGGTGTTGTGGAGGTCGAAGGCGAGGTGGTAGCGACCGGGGGGGTGCTGTTCCATTACAACCGACCGTATGGCGACATCTACATGGAAGTCCTGGAACCTTTTCGGAGACGCGGCCTCGGTTCCTTCCTGGTGCAAGAATTGAAGAGAATCTGTTACGAAGGCGGGCATGTCCCGTCGGCGCGTTGCAACCCCAGGAACACCGCGAGTCGGAAGACGCTTCAGAAATCCGGTTTTGTTCCCTGCGGGCACATTCTGACCGGTTCCGTTTCGCCCTGAGTCTCGGCATCGCGCGCAAGGGCATGTATCAAAACCACAAAGCCGAGAATGCTTCCCCCAAAATTCCCTTGCCCCCATTCCCATGACCTCCCTTCGCCGCACTGCATGGCTTTTGGTCGCGTTGCTCTGGCCGGTGGCGCTGCTCAATTATCTCGACCGGCAGATGCTCGCGGCCATGAAGTTCTCCGTGATGACCGAGATTCCGAGCATCGGCTCGGAAGCGAACTGGGGAAGAATGCTCGGCCAGTTCAAATGGGTGTACGCGTTTCTCAGCCCGGTTGGCGGCTACATCGCCGACCGGTTCAGCCGCCGCTTCACGATCTGCGGCAGCCTGTTCGTATGGTCAGCCGTAACCTGGGCCACGGGACACGTCAGCGAGGCCTTTTACATTCCCGCGGCGCTGGCCCTCATCGCGGACTATCACACCGGCCACACCCGGTCCCGCGCGGTTGGACTGCATCAGATGGCCATTTACCTGGGCGTCATTGTCGGCGGTTTCAGCGGCTACGTCGCCGACGCGCCGGCGCTCGGCTGGCGCCTGTCCTTCGACGCGTGCGGCGTCGCAGGGATCCTCTATGCCCTGCCGCTTGTTTTGCTGCTCCGCGATGCGTCGAGGATTCCCGGTGAAAAATCGGTTCTGGGTGGCACAGGCGACCCGCCTGTGCCGTCCGGTGACTCGCCGGACGGGAGGGGAAGAGCGTCAAATCCCGACGCGCGTTCTGTCGCGGCCGCGACCCCCGTTCCGGTCGGCGGGTCGCGCAAGTCGCCCGCGCTACCCACGCCAAAGAATTCTGTGGTTCGGTCCGCGAACGAACTCCTGAGCAACAGCGCGTTCATCCTGTTGGTGCTTTACTTCACGCTGCCTGCGCTGGCCGGATGGGTGGTGCGCGACTGGATGCCCGCCATCCTGAAACAGCAGTTCAACATCGGTCAGGGCAAGGCCGGAGTCTCCGCGACTTGCCGACCGTTGGATGCGGCGCAACCCGCGCGGACGCATTTTCGTCAGCGCCATTGGCATGGGATTCATCATCCCGGCGCTCTTTGGGGTGGGCAACGCCGGGTCGTTGGGTGTCGCTGTTGCGTTTCTGCTGTTGTTCGGCCTGGGTTGGGGATTTTTCGACACCAACAACATGCCCATCCTCTGTCAGATCGTCCGTCCCGGGCTGCGGGCCACCGGTTATGGGATCATGAACCTGGTCAGTATCAGTTGCGGCGGCTTCGCCGACTGGGGCTTTGGAAGGCTGCGTGATCTTCAAGTGCCTTTGCCACTCACCTTCGGTATCTTCGCCAGTGTCGCTGCGATTTCGGCGGTGCTGGTCCTGTTGATTCAGCCCCGTGAGACGGAAAGAAATGCCTGAAGTTCATCTTAGATATGTGAGGAGATCCACGCTTGATGGTGACTGACCCATGCGGCACTCGAAGCGATGACAACTACGCATACGCCAGGAGTAATGAAGCGATTTGGCCGCGCTGCGTGGCGGTTCCAGGAGACTTTCGAGACTCCGCTCCATGACATCGACAGGTTTGTATCAACGATTGCCTCAGCTCACGGGAATATCCAGAAAGCCAGCATCGTGATTGATCAGGTTGTGTTCGACACTGAACATCTGAATGCGCTCGTATCTGCAGATGCGTCTCCAATCCAACTGGCCCGAGACTTCTCGATCACTACGGGTAGCCCCCACGAGGTCGAGCCGCTCCTGCGAGCTGCATTTGCTGACTGGATTGATTTTCTCTTTGTTCCCACACCCAAGCCTTTTGTCATCTACGCTGATCACGATGAGTTCGTGACGTTCTACGCAAATACGAAATCCCATATAAACCAGATCGTAAAGCCTTTGACCTCCCATCGCTATAGCGTGGTTCAGAACTGGAAACGAGAGCTCTAGCCAAATTAGTTGATTGACCTCATGCCATTGAAACTCACCCACCCGCTCCACGGTCTTGTCGTTGCCGCGCATACGCCATTCAACGCCGACGGTTCACTGAACCTCGCGGCAGTTGAGAAACAGGCGTCTCATTATCTCAAACACAATCTCACCACGGTTTTCGTCGCCGGCACCACCGGCGAGTGTCATTCGCTCACGCTGGACGAGCGGCGCGCGCTGGCGCAGAGATGGTCGGAGGTGATCCGCGGCACAACTTTGAAGCTCGTGCTGCACGTGGGTTCGAATTGTCTCGAGGACTGCCGCGTGCTCGCCGCCCAGGCTCAAGCCATCGGGGCCATCGCGATCTCCGCGTTCGCTTCCAGCTACTTCAAACCGCGCGATCTCGACACTCTTGTTGATTGGTGTGCCGGGATCGCCGGCGCGGCGCAGGAGACCTCGTTTTATTTCTATGACATCCCCGCGCTGACCGGCGTGAGTTTTCCCATGCAGGATTTCCTTGCGCGGGGCGCGCCTCGTATCCCGACCCTGGCCGGCCTCAAGTTCACCAACCCCGATCTGATGGCCTACCAGTTCGTGTTGCGCGCTGACAATGGCCGGTGGGACGTGCCGTTCGGAGTGGACGAGCACCTGCTCGGCGCT
>QHPW01000228.1:1156-2932 GCA_003219675.1 Verrucomicrobiota bacterium | reverse complement strand
CCAGATCAGTGTGCGCGTCCACATTGTTGCCCTTGGTTTCCGTATCGCCATCATTAATCCAGCCGTTCGGAGAGGCGTTCGCTGAAAGAGCGCTCAACGTCACCAGGGTGCGTTGGACCAGGGCCGCTTGATTGGTGCCCGGAGCGGGCAAGCCCGGCAACATGGGCGCGGGACTTTCCGCGGCAAACACCCGATAGCTCGCGTTGGTCAGGTAATTGGTCAGCGAACGTCGCACCAGCACCTCCCCGGTTTCAGCATCCACCACGACCAGATACAGTTCCGCGCGAGAACGGCTGGTCAATTGCACTTGCCAGCATAGGCGCAAAGAGGTTCGGTTCATCGGCAGCCAGACCAATCGGGCCTCGGCTTCACCGAAGCGGCGGGTAATTTTCAGGATGACAATTTCGGCCGCGGCGGCCTGGGAAACGACGCCGTCCAGGCCGATGCTGAGGACGGCGGCGGCGTGGATAACGCTAACTTTTCCACACCGCCCGACGGCGAGCCCGGCCGCATGCAGATGTATGTCTTCGTTGATGCGAGTCCCGACCGGGATGGTGATTTGGACGCCACCGTGGTTCTTCACGAACATACTCATGGACTGAGCAACCGGCTGGTGGGCGGCGGCGTGGGCATTTCTGAGTTTCAGCCTTCCGGCATGGGCGAAGGCTGGTCGGATTTTTATGCACTTGCGTTGCTGGCTCCGCCAAACGCCGATCCTCACGCCAACTATCCCGAAGGCGGTTACATCACGTATTTGTTGGGCGGTTTGCGGCAGAATTACTATTTCGGCATCCGCCGTTATCCTTACACGACCGACATGACCAAAGATCCATTGACTTTCAAGGATATCGATCCAACCCGGGCAGACCCGCACGCGGGGGTGCCGATCAGCCCGATTTTCGGCGGCAGTGACCCCAGCGAAGTGCACAACCAGGGCGAAGTCTGGTGCGTGACCTTGTGGGAAGCGCGGGCCAATTTAATCGACAAGCTGGGATATGATGATGGGAACACAACCATTCTGCAGCTGGTCACCGATGGCATGAAGCTGGCGCCTCCGAACCCGACCTTTCTGGAGGCGCGAGATGCCATTCTCCAGGCCGATGAAGTGGCCACCGGGGGAGACAACCGAAACGAACTTTGGCTGGCCTTCGCCAAACGTGGCATGGGGTTCAGCGCCGTGGCTCCTCCGGCTTCGACGACCGTCGGGGTGATGGAGGCGTTTGATTTGCCTCCCGATGTGGTGATCACCGTGCCCGACGGTATCCTGGAGGGTTCAGTGACACCGCCGTCGCGTTCAGCCTTGTTTGCGGCCGACAGTCAGCCGGGTTTTGTCAGAGTCACCGACGGACCACCGGTCACGAATGCAACCATCGTTGCGACGGTCAGCGGCGGGGGCAGCCTGACTTTCCACAACGACGGAGTGTCTCCGGATAAAACGGCCAGCAACGCGGTTTACTCGGCCTTGTTCAATGTTCCCACGAACGCCGCCTCGGTGACGATTACTCTGGTCATTTCCGCGCCCGACAAAGTGACCAGCACCAACCTGATCAGCTATACGATCATTCCCTTGCCGACAAACGATAACTTTGCCAACTCGCTCAAAGTGCCGCCTTCCGGCGCGAGTTATGTCAGCAATAACAGACTGGCCACAACCGAGTCGGGTGAACCGGCCCATGCAGGCCTGACCTCAGCGGCGGCCTCGCTTTGGTGGACCTGGTCAACGGGCACGACCACCAATGTGCTGGTTGACACTGGCGGCAGCTTGTTCGACACGGT
>QHPW01000228.1:0-1043 GCA_003219675.1 Verrucomicrobiota bacterium | reverse complement strand
CTTGTTCGACACGGTGATCGGGGTTTACACCGGCAGCCAGGTGAATGCTCTTGGCCCCGTGACTTCCGCAGATGACATCGGCTCGCGAAGGCAGGCTTACTTGAGCTTCCGGGCGCTGGCGGGTGTCTCGTACAAAATTGCCGTCGCCGGTGTAAGCACCAACAGCACCGGGACGCTGGATTTGCGCATCGCGCCGGGGGGTCTGCCGGACACCAACGCTCCGGTTGTGAGTGTCACTTCACCCTCCAGCGGTTTCATTTCCACGACCAACCGCATCTATCTTTCGGGCACGGCTGTTGATCCCCAACCCAATCCCTCCGGCATCAATCAGATTTCGATTCGTGTCAGCTCCAGTTCAACTCCGGAGGTGGAATCGGAAATCATTGTGCCCCATCATGCCAACAATGCCCTCGAGAGCACGAATTGGTTCCAGTTCATCGCGCTCAGTGAGGGACCGAATACGATTCGCGTGACTGCAAGCGACATTGCCGGCAATGTTTCCACGCCGGTCCAGATACAAGTGACTTACCAGCCGCGTGATCCGGCTACCTTCACGCCACAAAGGAATTTGGCGAACCTTATCATGCCGGCAACGTGGGGGGCAGATCCGCCTGGTGGACATTCATTCCCGCGAATGACGGCGTGCTGACGCTGAGTACCACCAATTCGACGTTCGATACCTTGATGGCGCTCTACACGACGAACAGCCCGACGACCAATGTCATCACCTTCAGCAACCTGGTCGCAGTGGCCGACAGCGACGATGCATACGACGGCGTGACCTTCAGCAAGATCAGTCAAACCGTGCTTGCGAATCACGTCTATTGGATCGCCATTGATGGTTTTGACGGTGCGTCCGGCGTTCTTTATCTGAGCTACAATTTTGTTGCCTCGAGCCTCCATCTCCTGACGATTAACACGGTCGAAAGCGGAACCGTCAGTCCCGGGACCGGCTACTATGCCGACAGTTCCACGGTCGTGCTCACAGCCTTTCCGAGTACAAACTACGAGTTTGTGGACTGGGAAGGCGGTGTGACTTCCCC
>QHPW01000227.1 GCA_003219675.1 Verrucomicrobiota bacterium | reverse complement strand
CTCTTTGGCCTAATCAGTGTCCGTGACTGATTCCGTTGCCCTTTGTGACGCCGTTGCTGTTTCCGTTTGCGACGGACGCCCGAAACGCACGGCGAGACTTGAAACTGCGACGAGAACCCTTTTCTGAAAACAAACTGCCGACCGGGAGCGCTGCCCGTTGTCGCGGATCGGTGTAATGATTCGCGGTCATCTGGATTGTTGAGTGACGCAGTTGCGCGCTCCCGGCAAAAATGCCTTCTCGCTTGACGATGGCATCACCGAAGAGCTTGCGCAGTTCGTGAACTTTCTTCCGTGCGCCGATGCCATTCTCTTCCAACCAATCCAACAACGTGCGCCAGTGCGGCTCGCAGCGATAACGCACGTATGCCGTCTCCTTCCACTCCCGATGCGAGTTTACGACAAAACTGTTTTGGCCTTCCGCCTTAAAACTCAGCAACTCTTTCATGAGTGCCGGATCAACATAGACAGTGCCGCCCGAACCATGCTTCGGTTCGATGAACTCGTTCGGATGGAGCAGTCGTCCGGCCTCAACTGCGACCACAGGCACACGTCGGCTTCTCCGCGCCGAAGCCCGGCGCACATGCAAAGGAGAAACAACTTGTACGCCTCGGAATTTTCGGAGCGCAGTTCCTTGAGTGCCTTCTTTACCAGGTCCTCGTACGTGATGCCGACGGGCGCTTGGAATTTCATCGAACCCGCTTTTTCAAAGTCCACCGTCTCAAACCAGTAAACTTCCCGCTCCCCGCGCTGGCCGTCCGGCACCTTGAACTTAGGAACTTTGATTTTGAAATTTGGTTTGTTAATGATGGCAGCGCTAAAAAGACTTTTCGTATTGCGCAGCCAAGTGTTGAAGGAGCGATTCACTGCCAGTTTTCGTCGTGCGTCGTTGGTCGCTCTCCGCAAGTAATCAAGTTTCCAGTCGGCAACAGCGGCGGGGGAAATCGCTGAAAGTCGAATCACGTCCACCTGTTTCCGCCACGCCAGCAAACCGCCAGTGCGGTAGTCGTACCGGGAAGCGTCCGTTCTCACTCCGTGAATGTGGGCCGCCACACGTCGCAAGCACTGAGCGTAGCGGCGAAACGTCTTCGGCTTCAGACTCGATGTCCTTTCCACTTCGGCAAGGAACTCGCCGACCGTTGCATCCCCGGCAGTGATTTCGATTGGCAGCGACGCTTTGGGTTTGAGTTCGGCGAGAGTTGCGGCCCAGCCCTTGGCGACGAGCGACAGATAAATGTCCCGCGCTTTGGTCGCCGCTTCCTCCCTATTGCCGCTCTCCAGGTCAAAACTCTTGCGGATGCCGCCGAAATGAATTCTCACCGACCACTCGGGAACCTCGCACGTCTCTCCATCGCGAGTGTAAGTTCGATGCTCCAGGCGGGCTTTCCAATAGTTGACGTGTGTTTTTGGGAACGAACGCTTCGCTTCGCTTTCCTTCGCAATGGCACTTGGCGCGTTTGCCTGCTCGACCAGTTCAGAGGCGCTCATACATGTCCTCTCTGAACGGGCATCTCAGCACACCCCAGAAGCGGATAGATGTATGAGCTACACAAAGCGCGCCGCCAAATCGAGACGTATCCGACTAGCGGCCTTGTAAAGACCCTCAACGGCGCTTGACGCCTCCCCATGCTTGGCCAATTCTTGGCCAATTCTTCGGTCCTGAGTAGTTGCGTCGGGTTGTGCGGGGTAGCGGGCCTCCAACGCGAAACCCAATGAAAACAGGGGTATCGCAACCTGTGACGACCGGATGCGACTCGGAACAACCCTGCTGGTTGCAACTCATAATGCTTTGGTTCTCGGTTCGAGTCCGAGCAGGCCCACCAATCAGTTCATCTCCGCAAACGTTGCTCATCCCTCCTCAGCGGCGAAACCCTGGCCACGCCGCACATCAGACACAAGAACAAACACGCGACTTCCCGGCGCTTCGTCAGGCGGCATGGCCGCGAATCCAGGTGATCACCGTCTCCGCGTCCTTGTCAGGAGGAAAAACCGGATAGATGCAATGGGCGATCCGTCCCTGGCGGATGATGAGGGTGACGCGCTTGAGAAGTCGCACGCCCGCGACCTCAAACCACGGCAACCGAAGACGCGCAGAGAACTCGCCTGCGGAGTCACTCAACAACTCGAAAGGCAGGTGCAGTCTGTTCACGGCTTCGCGTTGGTAGTCCGTAGGCTGAGTGCTCAGGCCGTAAATGACCGCGCCGAGTTCCTGCAGCTTCCGATGATGATCGCGATAGGCGCAGGACTGCGGGGTGCAGCCACGGGCACCCGGTATCGCGTTCCACGCCGCGGTGCTTCCCAAAGCCACGGCATCCGGGCGACCGGTGCGCGGGTAGCAATAGACCACGGCCAATCGAATCGCCGCATCGTCCAACCTGACCAGGCTCCCGCGGGTCGAGGGAAGTGCGACCGGCGACAAAGGCGCGCCCACAAGATGTCGAGCGGCTCCGTCATCGACAGGCACGGGGAGGTCAGCGGGCAATTGATAAACGTCGTCGGTTCGCATGTGCGCGCAATTCATTGGGGCTTTGACGCGTCTCGTTCATACAACCTGGCCACCTCGATTGCCAGCTTCTCCAGTTGCCGATAATAATCGTCCTCTTTCATCTGGCTTTTCGCGTCGCGGAGCCTGGCGATGGCCAGCTCCAGCTCATCGCGTTTCGCCCGAAGTTCCGAAGAGAGCATTTGTTCCTGCGGGCTGCGGATCAAATGGAACTGGTGCGCCCGCAGGCCGTCGGCCGACGCGCCTTCTTTGGCTTTCTTCACGGCGCGAATCCCGCGGAACCAATCTGCGGGCGTGCCGAGGCCATCGCCGTTATCATCCAACAGCGCGTGCTCGGTAGCCAGCCGGCCTTCGGTCTCATAAAACTCTGCGACCCGGCGCGACGCCATCAGGAACGCCTCCAGCAGAGACGTCTGACCATCCTTGTCCAGGTCCGCCTGGGGATCGGCGATCGCCTCGGAAATGAACCGGCCGAAACGGGTCGAGTTCTGTTCGTAGCCGCTGCGGGTCGCCGCGATAATCACCCGGTTTGTTGCGGAAAGTCTGTTGATGAACGGACTGCTGGATGAAGCGCAGTCAACCACAGCAAGTGGACGCCGAAGGGGTTTCAGACTTTCGGCCAGATCCGCCGCCGACAAATCCGGGCCGCGCAGGTTGAATTTGGCTTCCTTACCGTCAAAGGTACCGTGGCCGATGAGCACGAGCCACAGTTCGCCGGCCGATTCCCTGGCCTCGAGCGCGAGCGCCGTCTTCAGTTGCTCCAGGTCGGTGGTCGTTTCCTTCGTTTCGCCCAGGCCGAGACAAACGAATTTTGCGCCTCCATCGCGACTGGCCTTCTCCCAAAGGCCGGCCCAGCGCGAAAAATTCGTTCGGTACCCGGCTTCACCGGGCGCGCCTACGACCACAAGCACGGTGGGCCGATCGACCGGCTCCGCTGCCTTGGTGAAAACGGCCGCCAACAGCGCGGCAAGCATGAAAAGGAATGACGAATGGCGAATGACGAAATCCGAAAGAAAGACACATGGCGAATCTCCGAGCAACCAAGCAATCCGCGATTCGGCCTTCGCGATTGAGATTTCTTTCGTCATTTGGCCTTGGGCATTCGGGTCTTTCTTACGCCATTCCTTTCCAGCGCCGCAAACCCCACTCGGCGATGAAACAGGCGAGCGCAAACAGGAAGACAGCTGACCGATGCCAGAGCGGGAGGGTCCAGCTTTCGGTGATGGGCGCTTTGCGATTGGGCAGATTGGCGACGAACGCATCGAGTTTGTTGGGTGTGACGACTTCGCCTCCGGTGTGCCGCGCGATGGTTTCGAGCAGCGTGCGATTGGGTTTCAAGGAACGGAATTCATCGGCGGCCGGATCGGACGACCAACCGGCTTGCGCGCGTCCGACTTCCACTCCGGCAGCGTCGGCAACCACCGCTTCGGCCAGATACCCCGCGGTCTCACGTGGAACGTACGTCGCTTCGTAAAGCCCGGTTTCGGTGCCGGACGGTTCAGCGGAGAGCCGAATCGCATTCGCATTCGTGGCGGCACGAGCGCCTGTTTGCGCTCTGGTTTGGACGAAGTCGTTCGTGAAGGTTCGCACAGACAAGACAACCGACGCATTGTCGAGCGGCTGGAATTTCCTGTCGCGCACCCGGACCTGCAAGAGCATGGCCTGGTTGGGATCATCCCTCTTTTGTTCGACCTGTAGATCGACGCGGTTGGGCACGTCGGCCACCAGCCAGCGCGACAACTGCCGCCAGGCTTTGTCCATGTCGCGATGCGAGGCTTCGTCGTGCAGCCCCCAGCGCCAGACATCTCCGATGGTCAGCGTGCCGACGCGCCCGTTGCCGAACCGCTGCACTGCCAGGGCGGTAATATCCCGCCCGTCCGCGTCATGGACCGTCGCGATGACACTGGCACCGGGCTTGATGTCGCGGACGCGGTTTAACACCTGAAACGGAGGCATCGCTTCGAGCCGCGCCTTCTCGTCGCTCTCATTGCTGCGCAGCCGCGCCCAAGGCTGCAGCCAGCCTTCGCGCGTGAGCGTCAGATGCAGGTTTGTCATCAACTTGCTCTCCGGCGGGTGGTCAAGATAAACCGGCAGCATGTCGCCAATGGGCGTTCGCTCGTATTTGCCCTGGTGAAACGACTCCGCGCCGCCGAGCATCAAAAAGCCGCCGCCACGTTCGGACACGAACTTCTGGAGCAGCATCATCTGGTCGCGGGTAAAGAACTCGGCCTCCAGATCATCCAACACGACGGCGTGATAAGCATACAGCTCCTCTGCCGTCTTTGGAAAGCCGCCCACCAGTTCCACGGCGTCGCGGGTGTTAAGCCGGATAAGCACCGGCTGGTCATAACGCTCGACGTCCTCTTTCGATTGGTTGCCGAAACCACGATACAAAGGATTGCTGGATTCGCCGGGGCGACCCATGAATTCAAACTTCGGCTCGCGCCTGGCGATGCGGATCAAAGCAACGAGTTGCACCTGTTCGTCCTCCTCCAGCGCGCGATGGAAAAACTTGTATTCCCAGTTGGGCCGCCCTGCAACATAGAGGATGCGGTACGGCCCTTTGCCACGGTCCACCGCGACCACCCGACCGTTGTTGGCCAGCGTCGCTTCGGTGGAGAGCTTCGGCTTCTCGAACTGCCCAAGCTCGTCCTTTGCCGACACCCGCAAGCGATAAAATGAAACTCCGCCTTTCTCCGGCCGCAACTGGAGGCGAAACGCCAGCATCTCCCCCTCCCGCGGCGCTCGCAGGGTCTGTTCGGCGGCCTTTTTGCCGTCCTGGTCGAGCACTTGCGCGACAACGCTGCTGCCCGAGTAGCCATTGGCCAGCACATCCGCTTGAAGGGTCACGGGCGCGTCCTCGAAGGCCGTCTGGCTGACCGCGACCTTTTGTAAGGCGATGTCTTTGATGGCGTCGTCGCGGCCAATGACAACCGGATAAACCGGCGGCAGACCGCTCAAGTCGGTTTTTCCGTCGGGCATGTCTGTGGCATTGCCGTCGGTCAACAGCAGCACTCCGGCCAGCGGCTGCCCCCGGTAACGTTCGGCAATGGTCCGCAGAGCAGAACCGATAGCCGATGCGCGCCCCTCGAACCCCAGTTCGGAAAAATCCCTGGTGCTCTGCAGTCGCGCATCGAACAGGTAACGACGCAACTGAAAATTCTCGTCGAGCTTCGGCAACCAGTCCGATTGCCCGACCGACAACAAGTCGCGCAACAACTCGCCCCGACTGCGCGATTCGTCCCAGTCCTTGATCTGCATCCCCTGGCTGTTGTCCGCCAGCACAACAAACAGGTTGCAGGCCGAGCAGCTTGAGCAACAGGCATAGACTGCGGATCGATCCGCTGGCAGCGGGCCGCCGATAAGTCCAGATCAGGACCAGCAATGCCCCGGTCAGAAACACCGTCACCGGCCACAGCCATTCGCGCCCGGAAATGACTAATGTCGCGACACACATCACTCGCTCTTCCCCAACTGTTCGTAGTACCGGCGGACCAGCTCGGAGAATTGCCGCGGCACGGGATCGCGATCAATGGGGACAACCGCCTGGTTTGATTCGCGGCGGGCCAGTTCTTCGCTGACCCGATCGCGCACTTCGACCAGCGGTCCCGAGATCTGCAACCTGACCACGGCCCAGTCGGGCTTTTTTCCTTCGCGCTTGTATTCGAGGCGCACTGCGCGGGCTCGATCACGGACACGCGCCACCTCGGTGCGCAACTCCGGTTCGTCGAGCATTTCCTCCACGTCGCGGAGCCGGTCGGACCAATCGACGAAGTTGTCGCCCGTGAGCGGTCCGAAGGAACCGCCATTGAATCCTCCGCCTTCGGCGCCGCCCTCGACATCGCCGCCCTCGTAAAAATTGCGGCGGGCCCCTCCTCCGCCACCCCGGCGTTGGCCGGACTGGTTTCTCGAAGAGTTGGAGGCCAGTCCGGAGCGGGACGTCTGACCCTCCTCCGCGGCTTGCTGGCCGGAAGCACCGGACTGGCTTTGCGAACCCTGCGATGCGCCTTGCGCCTGTGGCGCCGACGCGCGTGGTTGCTGACCGGACGAGGCAGTGTTTGCGCCGGACGAGGAATCGCTGCTTCGCGCCTGTGCATTTTGCGCGCTCCCGTTTTGCGCCGCCTGATCGCGCGACGCGGACTGTTCATTGGATGGGTCCCGTTTATCACTGCTGGCCAGCGCAGGTTGCCGGTTGGTTTGGTCTGGAGAATCCGAACTGTCGTGTTGGCGCGCCACTCCGCCGGCCGATGCAACATTGTTGCTCGAGATCGCATTTGTCCCGGCCTGAGTCATCTCGCCTTCCAACTGGCGGCTCAGGGTCTCCAACTCGCGCTTCGCCAGGCGCAGGGCCTCGGTATCGTCGCCCAAAACGCTTTCCGCAGCTTTCTCTACGCCGCGTTTCAGTTCGTCGATGCGCCGCTGGGCGCGCTCCTCGAACGGGCCGGCTTGCGAAAGAAAACCGCGTTGCACCAGCTCTGCCGACAGCTCCAGGGATTTGTTCATCTCGTCCTGGTTGCTCTGGCGAAGGGTGTCGTAAAGCTGTTTCGACAGCAGCGGTTCCGCCGGCTCGGACTGCTCCGAGACGCGACGCATTTCGTTGAAAAGGTTCGTCACGCCGCCCTTTTGCCGGGCGAGCTGATTCGCCAGTTCCTTGCGTTCGTCGGAGTCGCTCAGCGTCTTGCGCCTGGTGTCGGCCAGTTCGTCGAGCTTTTTGGCCAGCTCTTCCTGTTTCTGCGAAAGCTGCCGCGCGTCGTTGCGCATCCGGCGCATTTCGTCGGCGAACTGGCTTGAGCTTTTCTTGCGGAGGTGAGCGCCTGGGGCACGGAATTGTGGTCGAGCGCCTCTGCCGCCTGCTGCACTTCCGAACGGGTTTTATCAAGTTGCTGGCTCGCCTCCGCCATCCGCGACTGATTCTCCGGCCGGTCCATGCGCTGGCGCAGTTCGTCAACGTCGGCCAGCATCTCCTGCTCTTCCTCCCGCAGACGCTTGAGGCGTCGGCGGATTTCCTCCCGCTCCTCCTCCGTCTTCGCCTCTTGCAGCGCGGTTTGCAGTTCTTTGATGCGCGAGTTGAGGTCCTGCTGGCGCTGCGCCAGTTCCTTCAAACGGTTCAACACCTGAAGCTGCTCGCGTTGCTGGGCATTTTGCTGCGGTGAAGCCTGGCGTTGCGTTTCGTAGCGGTTCTCCGTCTGTTTCAGGTCCAGTTGGTCGAGTTGTCGCATGGCGCGTTCGCCCTGTTGCCCGCCTCGCTGGCCGTTGCGATTGCGCGAAACCCGGTATTCATGCGCGGCAAGCTTCAGCAACGCCTGATACGCCGCTTGTTCTGCGGCCAGCGCCGAGGGCAGTTTTTCCGGGGAGTCCCTGGCCCCTTCGAGCATGGCCAGCGACCGCTCCATCTCCTTCACGGCGGACTCGAGTTCGACCAGGGTGCGCGCGTCCTCCATGCGCTCCTGGAGGCCCCGCACCTGATCCAGCGCCTGCTCCTGCGCGTCGCGCACCACGACAATGTCGGACGAGTAATCGCCGACGGTCTTCGGGCCGGACGGCGCGCCGCGGACCGCGGCGCGCGCGGCCGGCTGAGGCGCGGGAGTGGCGGCGCGTTCCTGCGCGAGCAGAGGCGCGGCGCAAAACAGCGCTGCGAAGGCAAGTGTCGTGGCATCCCTATTCATCGGATTGCGGATTCTGCAGGCGCTGCCGCCTTCCCCCGTTGGAGTTTCCAGGTGGCGTTGATAATTTGTTTTTGCAACTCGGCCAGTTTCTGCGCCTGGCCGCCGCCTTGCTGACCGCCTCCACCGCCGCCTTCCATCGGCTCGCCTTCACGGAAAATCTCGTCGAACGGCCTGACTTCGGCGAAGAACATGTCGCTGGATGTCCGCCGCAATCTGGCGTCCGGGCCAATGTCATCGGCCCAAACGTAGTAAGTCAGCAACTGGTCCGTCCGGGCGGCGAGGTCTTCGAGCGACAGGAGATAATCCAACTGGCGCTTCTCGTTCGGGGCGGAGTTCGTGCCCAACTGGACGAACTTCGTGTCCTGGCCCGCCAGGGTGTAAGCAACGCCGTAGGCTTTGAGGCTGAAATCGTCCACCGCCTCGGCCTGAAACACGATTTCTTCGAGCGCCGAGACGCGCTGGTCGCCGCGAGGCAGTGCAAGCTTCAGTTCGGGCGGACGGTTTTTAAGCGCTTCAATCACGAACTGCGGCGGGACCTTGTTGGTGCGGCCGGCGTCGTCCACGAGTTGCAATTCGTATTGCCGGTTTTGGTCGAGCGCGAATTGGATGCGATAAACGTTGGCGCGATTCGTATCGGCCGCGAGCGGGAGAACAGACTTGTCCCTGGCGACCAGTCTGGCCGAGGCGACCGGTTTATTCAGATAGAACGCATAATCGAGGACCGAACCTTCCACCGCGCTGACGCGGCGGGTGTCGGCAATCGTCTTCTCCGGCAGGCCGGTGTATTCGGGAAACTTGAGCTTCGCGTCCGCCCGTTCCAGGACGGGATAATCAAAAACAGTGACCTTGAAATCGCGCGTCTCTTTGCCGGCGTATTCAACGCGGTACGTCAGATCGCCTTCCACGATGGGGACGCCGCCGCCGAAGACCGGGTCATCGAGATTTTTTGCCAGCGGAATGCGGCGCTCGTTTTCATTCACCGGCTTGACCGCCAGGGTCGCTTCCGCAGGCAGTCGGCCGTCGAACCGGACCAGCACCACGAGACCGCTGCCGCGCTCGATGCTGGTGTCGCCGGGCGTGACTGTGACGGCGTCGGCGCGCATGCCGAAAAACAATCTGCCGGGCGGCGCCGTGACGCGCAATCGGAGCAACACGGTCGCGAAAAAGATCAGGGCCAGCCCATGCGCGCACCGGGTGAAAAAGAGCCGCTCGAAGATGCGGTTTGCCCAGGGACGGCGGCGATTGTGTTCGAGCGCCTCGCGCACGACCCGTTGTTGGAGATAATTCAGTCCGCCGGTCACCGCGTCCGGCCGCTGTTCGACCGCGGTCAACAGCAACGCGTGGAGTTTCGGATTCTCCTGTTCGATCTGTCTGGCAATGGAGCGATAATCCGGCCGGGTCTTCCGCCACCGCCGCCCGATGATGAGCGCCCACGCTCCCGCGGCCAGACTGACCAGCGGGAAAACCCACCGAGACGACCAGCCCGCGAAGTGATGAAGCAGAATGAAACCGAGGCCGATCAGAGCCATCACCGCCCAGCAACGCGCCAGCCCGCGCCACAGCTTCCAGCGCCAATAATCGCGCGCGATTGGCTTCAAATGATGTTCGAGGAGGCGGTAGATCATGTCGCAGGTTGAATTGCCGACCGTCGCGTCAGCCAGCCGGCCAGCCATGTCTCCATAAGCAATACCACCAATGCCGCCACAATCAACCATCTCCACAATTTTTGTTGGCTTTCCAGTTCGGCATCGTGGAGGCGGCGCTTCTGCCCGATTTGTTTCGTCAGTTCGACTTCATGCGGTTTGAGAGGCACCCCGAGGCGCATCAGTTCCTCCACCGGCAACGGCGCCGTCCGGCTCTCGACCGCGTCCAGGTTGACCGCGAAGCGAACCGGCGGCTGCGCCGAGGTGATCGCGTAGACACCGGGCAGGTCGGTTTGTTTGAACCGGGTTTCGCCCGCCGCGAGTTGAACCTCCACTCCGTCGGGCTTCCGAACCGTCCATGTCTGATTGGAACCGAGCGCGGCGAGGTCCACGTCATCGCCCGTGTAAAACTGTGTCCGGCGCGTTTTGAGACCGTCCGACAGTTCGAGCATGGAATAGAGCAACGGGACAAACTTCGAGGAAAGCGCGAGCTGACTGTCTGAAGGGTTCCAGCCTGAGGTCATGACAAGCAAACGGCCTTTGCCTCGTGGAATTCGACAAACGCGGGATCGCCGTCGTCGAACCTCGCAAGAACTCTCGCCCCGCTCAGGTCTCCCCCACCCTGCGGATCGAGAAATCGAACTCGCCGGTGCTTCCAGAAATGAATCCTGGTAAAATCGCTGTAGCGCGGGTCGGCGAACGGCGCGAAGAGCGGGTGCTGAAAGTCGATCTGGCCCAACATGGCATAACCTGATACTCCGGCTTCTGCTTCCTGGAGAACGCCCCCCGCCAGTTCGCCCAGGTTGTGATTGGCCGATGCATCTCGAACCACCGCCAGGACGGTGCACCCGTTCGAGAGCAGGCTTTTGACACGCGCGAGTTGCACCTCAGCAAGTGAACCCGGAACCACCACAAGCGTTACATTCGACGCCTCGGCTTCTGTGCTGAAAGGCGCGTTTCACATAGTAAAGCAACTGGTTTGGGTCTTTCTCTGAATCGTCGCCCAGAAACAAAATGTTGATCTGTTCCGGCTTCGGCTGAACCCGGTAAATCGTGTCGTCGAAATCGTCGTCGTCGCCCGACAACAGGAGGCGTTCACCCGTCGCGACATCCGGCAAAGTCGGCGCGGGAACAATCCGGCTTTGTCCGGGCGGAACGTAAACGTCGAGCGACGCCGCACCCGTCACTCGGTCCCAACGGAGCTGAAACTGCTCGCGTTTGGCATCGCCGGAGTTGCTGACGCGCACACGCGCGCCGGGTTCGGCGCCGGGCTGCGCCGAATCGTCGGCATCCACAATCCATTGCATGCCGGCGTTTGTCGGCCGCGTGGCCTGGACCCGCTGCACATCCACTTCGATTCCACGCGGCCATTCGAATCCTTGCAAGCCATCGAACCGACTGCCTTCCTGCAAATCCGTGATCAGCACGATGCGCCGCGCGCCGGTGTTTTGGCCTTGCTTGTCGGCGTCCGCAAACGTTTCCGCGGCGGCAATAAGGGCGTTGCCAAGGTGGGTTGTCAACCAACCGGGCTTCAATTCAGCAAGCCGTTTCGCGGCCGTGGCGGCGCGCTCGCCGGCGGCCATCGCCGACCACTGCTCAAAGCTCAGCAGCGAACTTGCATGAACATCGAACGTAAACACGGCGACCTGGTCGGCGGACGAAGTCTTCCTTAAAGTCTCTTCGGCCCTGGCCAGCGCTGCGGGCCAAAGGTCCTGTCGGCGCATGCTCGCGCTGGTATCAACCAGCAGAATGATTTTTTTCCCCCGGTCGTTCGGAGGTTCGGTCACGATCGGCTTTTGGAGGAAGGGTCGCGCGAACCCCAGCGCCAGAAGGCAGAGCACCCCGCAGCGAAGGAAAAGCAAAAAGATGTTTTCCAAACGGTTCCGGCGCGTCACGCGCGGGGGGGTGGGCTGTAGAAACATGAGCGAACTGAAGGTCATCTTCTCCTTGCTAGTGCGCCGGATGAGATGAAACACGACAGGCAGCGCGACGGCCAGCGCGCCGAACAAAAACAGCGGGGCGAGGAAGGTCATGCGCGACGCAGCGAAGGCATCCCTGCCTGCGAGTTTATCAGGCCGCTCCTCGGCCAATCGGTTTTACCGGGCAGGGTTGCCCGCCGGCGCGGCACGGTGGCAGCCTGCGTTATTGGAAGGTTGTAAGCAGGCTCACGCATGGCGCCGGATCTTGACAATTCTTCTTCCCCGTTTCATCCGCTCGCGCAGGAAATCAAACAGCGCCAGTTCAAGCGGACGGTCGATGGCAAAATGGCGGTAGCCGATCCCAAGTTTTTGGCACAGGGACCGCACGGCGGTCGTGTGAGCGTCCAATCGCTTCAAGTATCCCCTGCGCGCCGTGGCGGGGTCAATGAACAGGTCGCGGCCCGACTCGATATCGTGAAACATCACCGCCCGGTCAAAATTGAAGGCGAGTTCCGCCGGATCGAGAATATTAAACAGCAGGACTTCATGGCCGCACGCGACCAGGGACCCCAGATTCTTTTCCAGCGTTTCAATCGGGGCGAGCAAATCGGAAATCAAAACCATCAGAGCGCGTTTTTTGACCACTTCAACGATCCGCCGGAGCGGCGCGGACAGGTCAGTGGCCGTTCCGTCCGCGGGCTGTTCAAGCCGGAGCATCAGATGGCGCAAATGGCCGGCGCGATTGCGCGCGGGCAGGTATTCGCGGATTTGCTGGTCGAAAGTCAGCAAACCGACGGCGTCGCCTTGCAGGTAAAGAAAATAAGCGAGCGTGGCGGCCAGCGTGTTGGCGTATTGCGCTTTGGTGTAGGACAGAGAGCCATAGGTCATCGAGCGGCTGTTGTCCACGAGCAGATGACAGCGCAGGTTGGTTTCATCCTCGAACTTTTTGATGAAGTACCGGTCGGTGCGGGCGTAGAGCCGCCAGTCGAGATAGCGCGGGTCGTCACCGGGGGAGTATTGGCGGTATTCGGTGAACTCGACCGAGAACCCGTGATAGGGGCTGCGATGCAACCCGTGCCAGAATCCCTCGACCACCACACGGGCGCGCAGCTCCAGATTTTTAATCGACATCAATGTCTGCGGGTCGATTAACGTACCGCGCTGTCCGGCGACCGTTGAAGTCATTTCGATTTTCATTTCGTCGTCTCCACGGCTGGAGCGGCCTTGATACGTGCGAGCGTCGTTTCCGCCTCGCGAGCAACGTCAGGGGTCCGGTCTTTGCAAGTCCATCGCGCATGCACCGGGAATTGTTTCAACGAAAAATTTTCCCTTTCGATCCTTTGACAACATCCAGCAAACGTTCGACGACGTTCTCGACAGTCACGCCTTCCGCCTCGGCGCGATAGTTGAGCAGAATGCGGTGGCGCAAGGTCGGGCGGGCGAGGGCTTGAATGTCCTCCAGAGTCACGTGCGCACGATCATGAAGCAGGGCGCGGACTTTGGCGCCGAGCACCAGGTATTGGCCGGCGCGCAAACCTGCGCCCCAACTGACCCATTGGTTGACAAACTCAGGCGCGCCATCCTGATGCGGGCGTGACATCGCCGCGAGGCGCACGGCAAATCGAACCAGATCCTCAGCGATGGGAACCTTGCGAACGGTTTCATGGAAACGCAACACGTCTTCGCCGGTAAACAGCGGTGTGATCGGCTCCGCGTTGCGCGCCGTCGTTTGAGCGACCACGGCCACCTCCTCCTCTTCCGGCAGGTAATTGATGACCACGTTGAACATGAAACGGTCGAGCTGCGCTTCGGGCAGCGGATAGGTGCCTTCCATCTCAATCGGATTCTGGGTGGCGAGAACGAAGAACGGCTCCGGCAGAGCGTGACGCACGCCGGCGGTGGTGACCTGATGTTCCTGCATCGCTTCGAGCAAGGCAGCCTGCGTCTTCGGCGGGGTGCGGTTGATTTCGTCGGCCAGGATCATGTTGGCAAAAACCGGGCCGGGCACGAACGTCATGGTCCGTCCGCCGCTGAGCTCCTGGAGGATTTCGGTGCCGGTAATGTCGGCGGGCATGAGGTCGGGCGTGAACTGGATGCGTTGAAATTTCAGGTGGAATATCCGCGCGAGGGATTTGACCAGGAGCGTCTTGGCCAGGCCCGGCGCGCCGGTGATGAGGCAATGCCCACCGGCGAAAAGCGCGATCAGCAGCTCCTCGATAACCTCTTTCTGGCCGACAATGACCTTGGCCAGTTCGGCTTGAATGCGCGCGCGGCCGGAGACGATTTGCTCGACCAGTTGTTTTTCGGTCGCAAGTGATTCTGTTGTTTGTTCCATTTTTTCCTTCAACTGGTTCCCCGCGTTCCGCGCGGATTCAAATGTGTTCATGGGTGATTCCCCGGCGCGGTCGCGGTCGTCAATGCGTCATGGCGTAAAAAATAATGTTGATCGCGAGCGGGTAGGCGATTTTCTCGGAGAAATGCTCGAAGTAATAGTGATTGTCGCCTTCCCATTCCCAGCCGTCGCCGTTGTCGGTGTTGTGCGTGGCAATCACCATGATGCGCCCCTTGTCGTCGAAAATGGCGCGGTGGTGCACTTCGGTTGCGTCCGGACGTTCCCAGGTACGATGCTGCGGGTCGAACTCACTCTGGGTGCCCAGGTAAACGTTGGGTATCTGGTCCTTGGATTTGATGTTGAAAACGCAACGGTAGAGCGGATGATCCAGGGGCAGCTCCACGAAGTCGCGGTCGGGGAAAACCTTTTTCAGTTGCCCGGCCATGCCCGCCCACTCGCTCTGGCCCCAGAAGTCGTCCAGCATCAGAAAACCGCCGTTGACCAGGTAGTTGCGCAACGCGACCGCCTCTTCATCGCTCAAATACAAACTGCCCGGTTCAACCATGTAAATGAACGGGTAATCCGCCAATTCCTCGTCGGTGGACCGCAAGAAGAATCCGTTCGGGTCAACCTCGATCGAAGTCACTTGCCGCAGGCGATAAGAAAGATTCAGATCGCTGTCCGGGGTGTCGGTATCCCACGGACCGCCGTAGCTGTAGGGCGCGCGCTCGCGTTTGACGCGGACAAAGGTAAATACATCCTTTTCAAATCCCGGAGCATTGGTCCACGTTGGCGTCTCGTTGCCATGCTGCGTGATTTCACGCGGGGTGCGGGCGTCCTCGTAATATCCGCGCCGGTAGCCGCGTCCGCCGTAGCCACTCCGAGGTCCGCGCTGCGCCACGACAATCACCGCCGCAAGCGCAAACAGCAGGGCCGCCGACGCCAAGGTCTTTTGGTTTGTCCGGCGACCATGTTGGAGTTCAGCCTTTAGGCTGTTCAAGGCCGCCAACATGCTAACGCATGAACTCCAACGTTTCAACGTTCGCAAAAGAAAAGACCCTGCCGCTGACGCCAATTGTTTCATGGTTCGCTTTCCGGGACGGTGACGATTTCTTTATGATTCCGCAAGCCGCGCTTCGGTTTCCGGAAAGCGTCCAATCCCATAGTTCAGTGGGTCATCACATAAAAAATAATGTTAATGCCGAGCGGATAGGCCCTTTTCTCGGCAAACTCGCGGAAAAAATACTCGTATTCGCCCTCGCGCTCCCAGCCGTCGCCGTTGTCTGTGTTATGCGTGGCAATCACCATGATGCGGTCTTTGTCGTCCAGAATCGCGCGGACATGCATCTCCCGGCATTGTTCGCCATCGTGGTACTCCCAGGTGACACCGTAGTATCGACTGTCCGGATATTGGCTCTGTTCGCCCACCCAAACATTCGGGGTTTGCAGCTTGTTTTTCGATACCTTGAGATCGAAGACACAATGAAAGATCGGGTGGTCCATGCGCAATTCGATGAACTCGCGTCCGGGCAGGACGCGCTTGACCTGGTCGTAAAAACCCTTCCATTGCACCTCTCCCCAAAAATCGTCCGCCATGAGCACACCGCCGTTGAGCAGATATTTTCGCAGAACGGGCACTTCCTCGTCCTTCAACAGCAGGCGCCCCGGCTCGACCATGTAAATCCAGGGGTAATTGAACAAGTCCGGATCGGTGAGATTCAACACGCGCCCCTCCGGATCAACCTTTAAGGAGGTCATTTGCTGGAGCCGAAACGACAGATTCAAGTCGCTGTCGGGAAAATCGGTCCACCACCAGCCGGCCCGCCAGGAACCGTACGGCGCACGGTCGCGTCGAATCCGCGCGAAGGTAAAAGCATCCTTCTCGAACCCGACCTGGTTGGTCCAGTTGGGCGGGGGGGTGCTGTGCCAGGGGACCTCGCGCGCGGTGCGACAGGTCTCAAATTCAGGGTAATAATCATCGCCGCCCGGCGCAGCCTCTCTCCACCGTTGAGCCAGCACGATTCCGGCGGCCAGCGGGAAAATTGCGTAAATGAGCCCGACCCCTTTCATGGCCTGGTGTGCGGAGCCGCGGCAGCGTCCTCCTTGTCACGGGGGTGTTCGCCGATGATTTCCAACAGTAATTGATGGGCCTCGCGGAAGCGAGGCGCTTCTTCCAGCGCCTGCAGCACATGCCGTTTCGCCGCCGGATCACCCGTCTTGCGCAGCAGCCGCGCCAGACGAAAGTGGACTTCCGCCGGATCCGGGGGATCGAGCAGCAGCAGTTTTTGATACGCCTCGACGGCCGCGTCGGTCCTGCCCAGCTCCTCGCTGGCGCGCGCCTGGTGGCGGTAGGGCTGCGGCAGCAGCGGGTTGACCGCCAGAAAGCGTTCGGCATTTTGCACCACGGCCGGCCAGTCCTTTGCGTCCTCACTCAACTCCATGAGTCGAAGAAACGAATCCGTGGCATCGGCGTCCAGAGCGGCCAGCCTCGATAACGTTTCGCGCTCGGCATCGGTGTCTTTCAACTCACGATGCACCGCGGCCAGCAGGAGGTAGGCGTTGTTGGCGCCGGCGTAACCCGGATAGAGCTCGATCAGTTTCTTCAGCGGCGCCCTGGCCTGCTCCCACTGTTTCTCCGCGACAAGTCTTCTGGCATAGTCGCTCAGCGCCCAGAAGTTGGTTGGATTCTTTTCGACCAGATCCGCCAGAGACGCGGCGGCCCCGTCCGCGTGGATGGGCTTGAACCTTTTCCAGTCCAGCCCGGGCGCGAGTTGCTCCGCGCGTTGGCGGGCAAAGGCGGCGAAATCCTTTTCAAACGGGTCCATCGGCTCGGTATGCGACGCGATGGCCTGGTCGAGTTCCGCGCCTTCACCGAGCTGGCGGAGGATTTGCACCAGATTTTCGAAGCCGAACCGTTGCACCACGAACGCCACCACCAGGGACGATTCGTAGTAGGCAAATTGCAGGTGCAGGTCGCTCCCGGGCGACAGGAAGGCCCCGCTGAGTTTGCGGACCGGGATGAAATCATCGCCCAGAACCATTTCGCGATAGCGTGGGTTCATCGCCTGACCCCAGGCCGGATTGGCCTGCGTCTCCTCGTAAACCGAGATGCCTTCGCTCAGCCAGCGCGGCATTTTGTTGCGGGTCAACCCCAGGGTGATCACGTGACAGAACTCGTGCCAGAGCACCGCTTCCCAGCTCGCCGGATGCGCCGCCTGCGAGGCGGGACTGTTCGCGGTCACGACGTGCCCGAAACAAACGCCGAGAAAACCCGGATTGTCAGGCATGCCGAAGGTGCGGACTGCGAAATCCTTTTGCTCGGGAAAAATTTCGACCGTTGTGGGCTGGTCGAGGTTGAGTCCGTATTTTTCGGAGAGCCGCTGTTTGGCGCGTTGCAGCAGGTCCAGCACGCGTCCGCCGTAAATCGCCGCTTCGTGCCGGCTCATGCGCACCAGGAAATCCTGGTTGGTGAGGGTCTGAAACTTCGACTCGGTTTCGCGCAGCGTGACGAGATTGTAGGCCGTCACATCGTAACCGTCCCGTTGATGCACTTCTTCGGCAAGCTGCCAGCCTTCGTCCTCCTGACCGAGGCGAAGCAAATCCTGCGCGAGCTGGATTTTCGCGGGGAGAAAGCCGGCGTCGAATTTCAGCGCGCGGCGTTGATAAGCGGCGCCTTCCTCAAAACGATATTTTTGCGACAGTTTTTTGCCGATCAGATGGTCCACCCTGGGATTGATGGGCCAGAATTTCAGCCCCTTTTCGCGGGCCTGGTTTTCCTCAGGAGTGTCGTTGCGCAAATGCGCCAGCACCGCGCGATAGGCCCACGCTTCAGGCCGCCAGGGATCCACCGCGGACGCCTTGCCGAGCATCTCGCCGGCGGCGGCATACTCCTCGGCATCAATCGCGTGATCGGCCAGCATCAGCATGGCAGGCACATGATGACCGTTATGACTCAACGCGGCCTCCAGTGACTTGAGCATCAACGGACGGGCGTTCGGCGCATAGGCACGCGCCAGGCCGAAGTGGATGTCCGGGTCCTCGGGAAATTTTTTGAGTGCTTCGCTGAAAATCTTCGCGGCCAACTGATAATCCTCCTTGTCCAACGCCAACTCGCCGCTGGCCAGATAAGCGTCCCGCAGGTTCGGGTCCGCCCTTTTAGCCTGGTCGAAGAAATTCTCCAGGACCAGTTTCGGTTCCGCGCCCAGCAGGAGGGCGGCTTTGCCCAGCGCGACCAGATTTGGCGGATCGCGATACAGCCACGGGCTGGAGCCGCCTCGATCGTTGATTTCCCCCAGCAGGCCCTGCGCCTCCTCAGTCCTGCCGTTGGCGTTGAAGACCTCGCGGCCGAGCAGCCGCAAACGGATGCTGGATCGGTAACGGGGCAACGCGCTGGTCAGCGCCTCCTCCGCTTCCGGATAACGGCCGGCGGCGAGAAGCGACTTCATCAGCAGCATGGACCACTCTTCATCGCGCTCTTTGCGCACCGACTCCTCGGCGAGGCGAATACACTCGGAGTAACTGCCGGTGATGAATAATTTGCGGCACTCCTCCAAATCCGCGGCGGCGGCCGACCAGAGACCCAGCAGAACGCAGGCTGCAAATCGGCGAACGACTTTCATCTGTCCAACCGGTTTTTCGGAGCAGCGCATGGTGACATCTACGCCAAGCCGGTGAGATGTGCAAGGCTGAGGCCGGGTTTCGTCGGTGGCACAGTTTGGTGCGGCAAGACTACACTGGGATCATGAACGGTGGGGCAAGGTCAAGCTCTGATCTCCAATGCGCAGGAATCGGGCTCGACGGAGTCACGCCCCACCCGTTTCAGGGAGCCCGGAGGCCGCGTTGGCGCCATGAACCGCAGCAGCCGACGGAAGGCGGCTCCAACTTCCTCTACTCCACGGCCTCGGTTTCGAGAAAACCCTGGAGCTGGCGAATGCGCGTCGGGTGCCGCATCTTGCGGAGGGCCTTGGCCTCGATCTGGCGAATGCGCTCGCGGGTGACTTTGAACTGCTTGCCGACTTCCTCCAGCGTTCGTGAATAGCCGTCGCCCAGGCCGAAACGAAGTTCCAACACCTTCCGTTCGCGCTCCGTCAGAGTTTCCAGCACATCGCTCAGTTTGTCCTTCAACAGGCTGTAGCTGGTCATGTCGGACGGATTCTCGGCCGACTTGTCCTCGATAAAATCGCCGAAGTTGGTGTCTTCGCTGTCGCCCACCGGAGACTGGAGGGAAATCGGCTGCTGCGCCATCTTCAACACGGCGCGAACACGCTCGACCGGCATTTGCATTTCGTCGGCGATTTCCTCCGGAGTCGCTTCGCGGCCGAAGTCCTGCACCAGTTGCTTTTGGACGCGCATCAGTTTGTTGATGGTCTCGATCATGT
>QHPW01000225.1:726-6465 GCA_003219675.1 Verrucomicrobiota bacterium | reverse complement strand
GTACAGTCCGCTTGCATAAAACTTGGGCGCAGCTCACTTTTTCCGCTGCGGGTCGTCCGCCAAGATGAGAGCACTGGCATCTTTGTCTGTACCGACCGGTAATCAAGCGTTTTGCTGACCGCAATGGCAGTGTCGCGCCAAAAGTTGGTTGCGCCCATTTGAGTTATCGCTTGTTTCCTGCACAGCATACAATGACTTATCCAGGGCCGCCACAGACAGAGAACGTGAGACATCCGGATCGGCGAACCGACCGCTTCAACGTTTACCAAGCCGAATAGTTCTCCTGCCAGATGACAGGGGCGTTCTTCGAGGACCAGAAACCTTGTCCGACAGCGACCGATGGCTGGGAAGGGCTCCAGCTCCCGTTGTTGTAGGTGTAGTTGGTATAGTTCCCGAGCGTGTCGGTCAGTATCGATATGGTGTCGCCATTAGCCACCGGGAAATGAAGCACACCATCGACTGTGCCACCGAGCGCCGTCAGCGAGGAATGTATCCCCGACGCAACGATGCGTTTTTGGAGGCAGTTTTGACGCACGGTGCCCACCCACTGAACCGTGAAGCTGCTCGGTGTGTTGACTTGTGCCGCTTCGCCTGGATACAAGGTCATTAGGTAGGAGTTCCAGCCGGAGGAATGTTGGTTCGGAATGAACATCTGGGTCGCCTCATTAAACTTATAAACGGTGGTGCCCGACGGAGCCGCCGCGAAGAGAGCGGGGACGCGGTTGTCAGTAGTATCAAACGGGTCGGAGACCTCAGACCATCCACTGGGCAGAGTCTTGACCAAGAACCCTACGACATCCCCGGAAGTCAGGCTGCCGCTGCTGACGCGGTAAAACCTCTGGGTGTACTGCCCGGCGTTGGTGTCGTTGAAAACCCCCGAACCACTCTGCACGGTAACGGCTCCGAGAGTAATCCAGGAACCCGAAGTCAAATTCGTCGTTGCCTGCACCGTGCAGGTGATGTTATCTCGGTCGTAAATCGTGAAACTGAAGGTGCCGCCTGACAGAGACGGACTCCCTATGAAGATAAAGTGTGCCGGGGTGAGGGCGTAACCCAACTCGAAATGCGGATACGTCCCATTGTTGTATTGGCCGTTTCCGACGATGGTGCCGTCGTCGTCCGTCAGATCCTCCGGCGAGTAGAGGTACTCCCAGCCATTACCCGACTGGAGCGGAGGAATCAGTTTGCTCAACTCGATAAAGGTCCCATTTTGCCAGAGCATCGCGCGACCGCTACTGTCGTTGGGGAAGGCGACCTTGCCACTGAACCACAAAGCGCCTATTTGCCGCCGCCGGTTCATCCGAAGTCCTTTGCTTTCGGCATCCCCTAAAACTCCCAGGTTGACAACCTTGCTGTCGGTGTAAAGGGAAGCGAACTTGCGTTGCTGGCCAGTAGTAGTGGACAATCCGACCATTTGCCCGCCCGCGTTGATGGAAAGCGCTTGGCTAGCCGATCCGCCAAGCGTGGCCAAGTCGATCACGCCGCCAACACCCAGATTCCAATATGCCGCATGGAAATCGACAGGCCAGGTGCAGTCGGTGCGTGACCGGTAGCCGTACCCGGCGATCTCGTTGCCGTTATTGATGTCGAAGCCCGAGGAGTAACCGCCACCGAGGTCGGGCAGTGTGGTTTAACCGACTCATAAGAGCCAGTGAACTGCACCTCGATTTTAAGATCCTGATAAATCCGCTGCGCCGATAATCCCTGGCCCGCCTTTTCCTCGATCAATTTGCGGTGAGGATTACAAACGCTTTTTCGCCCAATTTTCCCGGCGGTCGAAATGGTACATTTTGAGGGCGAGCCGGCGGTCGAAATGGTGGTACATTTTGAATCCTCTTTGGACTGCTGGACGTAGCGCTGGATCGTGTGCCGATGAATTTTCAGCTCACGGGCGATGCGTCGAATCGCCCAGCCCTGAGCGGCTAAAGTTAAGATCGCTTCTCGTTCGTTCACCTGGAGTATGTTGGCCATAGTTGCCACACATACTCCCGGTTTGGCCGGTCAATGTGCAGCCCTATGGCACCCGTCCAGGTGGTACATTTTGAAGCCGTTCATTTCGTTCCCTGCTGGTACACTTTCAGTGACCGCTGACACCATCGAGTGGCCGCGGTATCGCGCATATCTTGAGGGTGTGCGCGATCGAATTCCTGCCGAGATTTACAAGTTTGCATCCGACTCAAGATACTATGACCTTGATTCACCACAGTCGTTGCATGACTCGTGGTTCGTCTCGCTATTCATCTGTGAGAACCGAGCACCGTCCGAGCCGACCAGTCCGGAACTACGTGCTTCTCTGCCATTGCTCGGTCGTGAAGGTGACAGGACGATAGTCCTGGAGTACTCAGGAGTATCGTTTTATCGCGCGGAGGGCACTCGGAACACGCTAAACTATTCTGATACGTTTCACGGCGACGTTTACACTCACGAGGTTCGAGTTGTAGAATCAAATCAGATTGAGCATGAAATCCTGTTTCGGTCGGACTCCGTAATTCTCATCCGCTGTGCGACGTTCACTCACCGAGAGGACCTTGCTCCTGCCAACCTCACGTAACAATGCCTGGTGGGAAGTGTCGGCAGGACTCACTCCGTGGATAGCCCGCGCCGATGACAGGCATCCATTCCGAGATAACACCTGAGCGCGTTCCCGCGAGCAGCAACGCTGGTAGTGTCCTAAATTTGGTGGCGGCGGTGCTGCGGCACCGCCGTGCGCCGCGGCAGCGGCGCACCCACCTTAAGCAGGTTAGGACACTACCGCAACGCTGGGCGTCTGGAACAGGAGGCAGTCGATCCTCTGTTTCCTCCGTTACCTTCCTGTTAAGTTTGGAGGTCGGGAATTCCGTCGAGTGGGGCGGTCACTTTGGTCTCGTTATCGTCACGAGATGAAGTATCCTCACATTCATGTGGCGACTCTCAATGCCCTGGTGGGAACTGGTCCTCCGCGTCGTCGTCATCTACGCCTTTCTTCTTGTTCTTCTTCGACTGAGCGGCAAGCGCCAGGTCGGGCAACTCGCGCCGTTCGACCTCGTCCTGCTGCTGGTGCTGAGCAACTCGGTTCAAAACGCCATGAACGGCGGCGACAACTCGGTGCTGGCCGGATTGATCTCAGCCGGCGCGCTCGTGCTGTTGAACTATCTGGTTGGTCTGGCCACTTACAAGAGCAAGAGACTGGAAGCCCTGATTGAAGGACGGCCCGACGTATTGATTCACAACGGCAAACTGTTTACCGATGTGATGGAACGCGAGAAACTGACGCACCACGAATTAAACGCGGCGCTGCGCGCCGCCGGCTGCGCGTGCATCGAGGAAGTCCATTTCGCCATCCTGGAGAACAACGGCGTCATCACCGTGCAACCAGGAAGGGCGCGGACAGCAGAAGGGAGCGCGGGCAAGAGCGAATCATGACCTGTCATTTGGAAAGATGACCGCGGGGCTGGGAAGCCCCGCCAACCTGCAGCCTGGAAGGCCGCGCTACGTAGCTGCACGCTTCCAGCGTGCAGGTTCTTTGGCGGCTTCCGAGCCGCCGGTCTCGCGGGCGGTGTGTTCGGACGCGCGTCGAGCCGGCAGAACGTGCTCGACACGGCACATCTATGCGCTAGAATGTGGCAGTCGCCAAACAGATTGGGTTAACAGATTGGGTTTCTTCACATGCGATCGTGTTCCGAAAGCGGAAGCAGCGGTTTGGCGAATTGGCCCTTTATCCAGCGTCGAGACATGACAGACAAAAACCGGCGATGAACATCACGCAACCCTGAGGTTGCGGTTATCAGATTGTCCGAGACAAAAAAAGAAATCGCTTTTGCACGCAGGTCAGAATCTCTGGCGGTCCTCGCGGTTTTGCTGGCGGTTTACTTCTTCGCCGGCAAGTTTGGTCTGAAGCTTGCCTTTATTCATGCCAGCGCGACGGCGGTGTGGCCGCCCACGGGAATCGCGCTCGCCAGCTTCCTTGTGCTCGGGCACCGCGTTTGGCCCGCGATTTTCCTGGGCGCGTTCCTGGTGAACATCACCACGGCCGGCTCCGTGGCGACCTCGATCGGAATCGCGACGGGCAACACCCTCGAAGGACTCCTGGGCGCTTACCTGGTAAACAGGTTCGCCGATGGCCGCAACGCCTTTGACCACCCCCGAACCACTTTCAAATTCGCGGTGCTCGCCGCCGGGATAAGCACGATGGTAAGCCCCACGATTGGCGTCACGAGCCAGTCGCTGGGCGGCTTTGCCAGTTGGGACAACTACGGAGCCATCTGGCTGACGTGGTGGTTGGGGGACGCTGCCGGCGCCCTGCTTGTGGCTCCGTTATGCGTCCTGTGGAGCGCGGGACGGGCCCTGCGATGGAGTCGGGCTCTGGCCTTTGAGGTCGCTCTATTCGGGCTGGTCCTGGTTCTCGTCGGCCAGGTCGTGTTCGCCGACTGGCTCCCCTCAGGCGCCAGTAAGTATCCGCTCTCGTTTCTGTGCATTCCCCCGGTTCTCTGGGCGGCATTCCGATTTGGCCAGCGCGAAACGGTTACCGCGACTTGCTTGCTGTCGGGGATTGGGATCTGGAGGACCCTTCACGGCTATGGTCCTTTCGTGAGAGCGAGCCAGAACGAGTCGTTGATTTTTTTGCAAGTCTTTATGGGGGTGGTCAGCGTCATGGCCATGGCTGTCGCCGCGGTGGTTGCGGAACACAGACGGGACGAGGAGGCCCTGCGCAAGGCCCACGACGAATTGGAATGGCGCGTCAACGAGCGGACGGCCGAACTGGCCAAAGCCAATCTGGCGCTGCAAACCAGCCGGGAACAGTTGGCGGAGGCTCAGCAGATCGCTCAGGTCGGCAGTTGGGAATGGGACATCGCCACGAACATTGTCGATTGGTCGGACGAAATGTACCGCATCTACGGGTTAAAGCCCCGGGAGATTTCACTGACTTACGAAAGGTTCCTGGAACGAGTGCACCCGGATGACCGGTCGTTCGTGCGCGAAATCGTTCGAAAGGCGCATCAGGATCATAAACCCTTCAACTTCGACCATCGGATCGTTCGTCCGGATGGCGCCGAGCGGACTCTCTACGCGTGCGGCGAAGTGATCGTGGATGAAGCCGGGAAAACGATCCGCATGATCGGGACCGGCCAGGATATCACCGAGCGGAAACTGGCCGAAGCGGTGCTGTGCAACGCCCAGGAAGAGCTGGAAAAACGGGTCCAGGAACGCACCGCGGAGTTGGCCAGCGCGAACGAAGCGTTTCTGGCGGAAATCGTCGAACACAAGCGCACGGCCGAGGCGCTCCGGGAAAGCCAGACCAAGCTCCAGGCGATTTTCGAGAACTCGGTGGATGCCATTTCTGTGTCGAAAACCGGGGTTCACGTCCTGGTGAACCCCGCTTACTTGAAATTGTTCGGCTGGGCCACGCCGGAGGAACTGGTCGGGACGCCGGTATTGGAGGTCATCGCGCCGTCTCAGCGGGAATTCATTCAGGAAAACATACGCCGCCGGGCAAGCGGCGAAGCCGCTCCCACGCATTACGAGACGCGCGGCCGGCGCAAAGACGGCTCGGAATTTGATCTGGAAGTGGACGTCTCCTCTTACAAGCTCAAAGGGGAGATCAACACGCTGGTGATTCTGCGCGATGTCACCGAACGCAAACGGGCCGAGCAACTGCTGAGGGAAAGCGAAGGGCTCAAGAGTGCCATCCTGGAATGCGCGCTGGATTGCATCATCGCCATGAACCACGAGGGCAAGGTCATCGAGTGGAATCCCGCGGCC
>QHPW01000225.1:0-655 GCA_003219675.1 Verrucomicrobiota bacterium | reverse complement strand
GGCGCGTTACCTGGCCAAAGGCGAGGGCCGGGTGGTGGGCCGGCGCATCGAAATGACCGCCCTGCGCGCCGACGGCAGCGAGTTTCCCGCCGAACTTGCGATCACGCGCATACAACGGGACGGCCCGCTTGCGTTCACGGGTTATGTGCGGGACATCACCGAGCGCAAAGGAGCGGAAGAGCAAATCCAGAAACTGAACAGCGAATTGGAGCAGCGGGTGATCGAACGGACCGCGCAATTGGAGGCGGTCAACCAGGAACTGGAGTCGTTCACCTATTCGGTGTCGCACGATCTGCGGGCGCCGCTGCGGGCCTTGCAGGGACTGTCCAACGCGCTGCTGGAAGACTACGCGGGCAGCCTGGACCCGACGGGCCAGGATTACTGCCGGCGCATCGTGATGGCGGCGGGGCGAATGGACACGCTGATTCAGGATTTGCTGGCCTACAGCCGGCTGAGCCGCAGCGATCTGGAACTGAGGCCGGTGGATTGGGCGGCGGTGATCGGGGATGTGAAGCACCAGTTGGAACTGGACCTGCAACAGAAGCAGGTGAGCCTGGAAGTGGAGGGAAGCCTGCCGCGGGTGCTGGGGCATCGGGCGACGCTGGTCCAGGTGCTGGGCAATCTGGTCTCCAACGCGGTGAAGTTTGTCGGCCCC
>QHPW01000224.1:3168-5975 GCA_003219675.1 Verrucomicrobiota bacterium | reverse complement strand
AGCGACGCAATAAACGTTGCCAAATTCCGCGGCGCTTGCCGGACCGCCATCCCCGCTGAAGCCCTTTCTGCCCGTGCCCGCGAACGGGAAAACCTTCCCGTTCTTTGCGTCGATTCGCCGCACGCGGTTATTCCAGGTATCGGCAATATAGAGATCGTCCGCTGGCCCGACGGCGAAGCTGTGCATGCCGTTGAATTGCGCCTGAACAGCCGGCCTGCCGTCGCCCTTGTCGCCTTTCTCGCCCGTGCCGGCGACCACCGTCAACATTCCCCGGACATCCACTTTCAACACCCGTTCGCCTCCAGCCATCTCCACGATGAACATATTTCCACTGTGGTCGAAATCGATGCCGAAGGGCGCGTGCAAACGACAACGCGCAGCCGGCCCGGCCACCTCGTCGCCTTCCCCGGAAACCACAACGACTCGTTCGGCGTGGAGGAGCGGAGCAAGCAGCGAGAAAACCAGCGTGATGAACGAAAGTTGCTGATGAGAGCGCATGGATTTTCCCGAAGACGGTGAAGAAAGCCGGGCTCGCCGACAAGCCAAATGAGTGTGCCGTTGTCAGTGGTCAATTGTCATTTCTTTCGTCATTGGGAATTCGTCATTCGTCATTCGTATCGGAGTGCCACCATCGGATCGACGTTCGCCGCTCTCCGTGCGGGCAGCCAGCAGGCGACTCCGGCGGCGACTGCGAGGATCACCACAATGCCGGAGAACGCCCAGGGATCGGTGGGAGTCACGCCAAACAGCAGGCTTTCCATGTATTGCCCTGCGGTGATCGCCACGACAACGCCCAGGACCATCCCATTCACAATCAGGCGCACTCCGTGTCGGAGGAACAGGTTCCGGACCTGGCCGCGTCCTGCTCCCAAGGCCAGGCGGATGCCAATCTCGCGCGTTCGACGGGCGACTGCGCAGGCCATGACTGCATAAACACCCAGCGCCGAGATCAGCAAGCCTAATCCTCCCATGGTGATCAGCAGCCACATCATGACGCGGCGGGGGGCGGTGGAGCGATACAGGTCGGCCTCAATCGAGCTGAGGACTATGAGCTCCACTGCCGGCGACATTTCGTGACCAAGGCGCATAAGCGGTTCGCGCAGCACAGCGGGGTCCAGACGGCTGCGAAATATGTAATTTCCGATGTTGAAGTACAGACCCGTCTCTCCGTCGGGGGCCAGTCGCTCGAAGGGTTCGTAAAACACCGGCTTCGCCTCCGCGTCCCTCCAATAGTCTTTGATGTTCTTGACTACACCAACGACGACACGTTCCGTCGCAAAGCCGGCGCCCGGAGGAGGCGAGGGAGGCCTGAGCTTTTTGCCGAGCGGATTTTGTCCGGGCCAGCATTCGCTGGCCAGCCGTTCGTTGACAACGACCGTCTGTTGACCGGGCACGCCATCCTCTTTGGTCAGCAATCTTCCGGCAATCAGCGGAACACCTACGGTGCGAAAATAATCACCCATTCTCACGCTGACGACTCCCTTGTCCAGTTGCACGAGATCGTTTCGTCCTTCGACTTGAAAGCCATACCCTCCGGCGGGTTCGGCCTTCGCGGCGGCAGCCTCAATACCCGGAATCGCGTGGAGTCGTTCCAGGATCAAGTCCTGCCAGTTCACCCACAGCCGGACCTGCCGTCGGTATGCCTCTGTTCGCGCCTCTTTGAGCGAAAGCCCGCCTCGCATTGCCGCGTCCAAGTCGGACTTCCACCTTGTTACCGAGTTGGGGTCATACTGAACATAATACAATCCCTTCGGACCCAGTCCGGGATCCACCCGCAACAGCTCGACCACGCTGTGAATCATCATTCCTGCGCCCGCCAACAAAACCACGGCAAAGGAAACCTGAACCACCACCAGACCATCATGAAACAGTCGTTGCAGAAAACCGCCACTGTGCTGTTGCGCCGTCTCCTTGAGCGACTCGTTTACGTTGACCCGTGCCGCCAGCCACGCCGGTGCGATGCCGAAAAAAACACCGGCAGTTGCGGACACCAGACAGGTCGCGCCAAGGACACGCCAATCCACGCCGATCACATTGATCCGCGGAAGCTCGCTCAGGTAAAATTTGTCCAAGGCAATGATGCCGCCCCAGGAGAAGAAGACTCCCAGAGCGGCGCCCACTCCAGCCAGTGAAAGACTTTCAACCAACAATTGACGGGCGATGCGCAACCGTCCGGCGCCGATGGCCATGCGAACGCCGAATTCACCACGTCGGGAGAAGGCGCGGGAAAGCAGAAGGTTCCCGACGTTGGCACACGCGATCACCAGCAATGCCCCGACCATTGCCTGCAAGCTCCAGAGCGTCTTTTCAAGCGTGGGACTGATTCCTCGCCATCGATAGACCTTAAACTTCCATCGCTGATTTGGCTGCTCCTTTAGCCAACGCGCGGCTACCGTGTCGAGGACGGTCTGAAGCTCTCTCAAAGCGACGCCTTGCCGCAATCGGCCAATCACCTGCCACGTGCCGTCCTCCGGGTCCCAGGCTCGGGTCAATTCTTCGGCGGGAAACATTTGCGGAATCCAAAACTGGCTTTGTCCCCGCCCGAATGGGAACTGGACGTTCGACGGCATGATGCCGACGACGGTGTAAGCGTCTCCATCCAGCTTGATGGCCTTGCCAATCGCGTCCGGAGCGCCTCCAAACTGTCGTTGCCAAAGACCGTGGCTGAGGATGATGACGCGGCTTGCCTCTCCCCCTTCGTCCGGTAAAAAGGTGCGACCGGCCAGCGGGCGGATTCGCAGAAACCTGAAGAAGTTCGGCGCCACCTTCGCGCCCCGCAGCTTCACCGTCTTTTCGTTCACCTGAAT
>QHPW01000224.1:819-3061 GCA_003219675.1 Verrucomicrobiota bacterium | reverse complement strand
CACCGTGATCAACCGCTTGATGTCACGACCGGGGATCGGATTGAGCAGCGCCTTGTCGGCAACGCTGAACACGGCCGTCGTGCCACCGATTCCAAGCGCCAGGATGAGCACGGCCAGCGCGGTGGAACCAGGGTGCTTGAACAGCATCCGAATGGCGTAACGAAAATCTTGCATCAATCCTTAGATTAAACTGCTGTTCCCTCGTCACGTCGAACTGTCATTGTCATCCGCAGGTAGTAATTGGAATTGACGAGAAACTCAAAATCGGTTGGCACCTCCTCGAACGTGAAGTGGCGCATGTCAGGGTCCTCCTTCAACCGGTCGAGGTATGCGCATCGCCTGGCTTCAAAGGTTACGATCGGGTAGAGTCGCGCTTCCACACGGGTCACCCGCATGATTTCCAACAGCGATCGCTTGTGAAACTCGTAGTCGAACCGGTCCTCGTAAACAAAGAGAAGATAGGAAACAAGCGCGAGATCAAATTGATTGTCGCGGAACGGCAGCTTCGGCAGACGGCCCCACACGTAGCGCGTTCCCTGCCCCGACCGGTAATCGTCCAGAAAAGCGCGATAGGCCCTTTCGCGAAATCGGCGCAGCAGCTCGGGCGACCGGTAGAAAACCCAACGGTAAGTCTTGAGGTTCCCGATGACCTGAGTCACCTGCTCCAGATCAGGTTCGCAGCGTCGCCGGATCTCGTCCCCGGGCAGGTTATAGATCGAATCGGACGCCGTCACGTTGAGCCCCAAGCGATTTGCCTCGGCACAGAACGAACTGACGCCGGCGGCGACATCCAGGACCACTTTGCCGCGAAGCTTTTCGAGATCGAGCGCGAAGTAACGTCGATACTCTTCCAGCGTGCGACCCAACAGCACGACTTTGTCCAGGACAAGGCCCTGTTTCATCGCAAGCGATTCTCGTTAAAATGATGAAGGCAGGCGAGATGAACCTGAAGACAAGTGTAAATTTATCGTCACTCCCTGGAAACGTAGGTAAAGACCTACCATGAAGTGGCAGAGGATGCTCCAAGTGCAGGTGTGAGTCCTCTCCCGATCGCCCCGCCGTTTCTGTCGCCGCAACAAATCCAGCGAACAATTCGCCGCGATGCGATGCAGCCAGGTGCCGAACCCGGCGCGCGATTCGAAACGGTCCAACCGGTTGTAGGCGCGCAGGAAGGTTTCCTGAACCATGTCTTCCGCGTCCTGTTCGTTGCCGGTCATGCGATAAGCCAGTTGGAACAGCCTGAGACTGTGGCGCTCAACCAGCACACGAAAGGCGTCCTGGTCGCCTTCGCGTGCCTTTGCGACCGCCACCGCATCGCTCTCTTCCATCATACGATTAGACGAAGGTTGTCCCGGAAGGTTAGTTTGAGGAAACGCAACTCCGCAATAATACTCCGGCAACAAGACGAACGCCTTTGGATTTCCGCTACCATCCCGCAACAGAAGGGAGAATGCCATTTCGGTAATGTCCTGATTTGGCTGTAGCGGCACTCTATGAGTGTCGTAATCGGCGGTCACAGACCGCCGCTACAATTTGAATGGGGCACTGCCGCAATTTCAACGCTTCGTTCGGTCCGCAGATCAAGCCCTTCTGTCAGAGACGAACCTCCCACAGTGGAACCGCCAGCAAGCACGCCTTCCCGGCGATTCAGCACACTTGAACGGAGACCTTCCCCTACTGCTTTTTACCGAACTTAAGCGCGGCGGAATTGATGCAATAACGCAGGCCGGTCGGTTTGGGGCCGTCTTCGAAGACGTGACCCAGGTGCCCGCCGCAACGCGCGCAAAGGACTTCCGTGCGACGGGCGAAGAGACTGTCGTCGGTTTCCCGGGCCAGGTGAGCCTCATTGAGGGGCTGATAAAAACTCGGCCAACCCGTGCCGGAATCAAATTTGTGTTCCGAGCTGAACAGCGCGAGACCGCAACCGGCGCAACAGTAAAGGCCGGACTCATGGTTGTTCCAATACTCCCCGGCGAAAGCGCGTTCGGTTCCTTTTTTGCGGAGGACGCGGTATTGCTCGGGCGTGAGCTCTGTCTTCCATTCCGCTTCGCTCTTCGTCACTTTGTCTTTCATATTCCAGTGGGTCGTAACCGCCGGTGAATGTTTGGATGGGGTTGCGCCGGTCTCGGAAACGGTGGCGACGCGCGATTGCCCGCAGCCCGCCAGCAACCACATCGAGAATCCGCAACTGCCGACCACACGTATCATGTCGATCACGGCGTCGAACGTAATCCGTCTTCCT
>QHPW01000224.1:0-790 GCA_003219675.1 Verrucomicrobiota bacterium | reverse complement strand
CGCGGTCCAGCCGGTTTGATGGTTGGCGCCCAGGCCCTTGCCGGTTTCGCCGTGGAAATACTCGTGAAACAGCACGAGTCCGCGCCAGTGCGGGTCCTCAGAAAAGCGGCGATCATCACCGTGGCAGGGCCGGCGACCGTTCTTGTCGGCCAGGAAGAGGCTCGCGAGGCGGCGCGCCAGTTCCTGCGAAACCTCGTGCAACGTCATCCGCCTTCCCGATCCCGTCGGGCATTCGACCTGCAAGTGGTCCCCGTAGAAGTGGTGATAGCGTTCCAGCGCCTCGACCAGGAGATAGTTGGTCGGAAACCAGATCGGTCCTCGCCAGTTCGAGTTGCCTCCAAAAAGCCCCGTGTTCGACTCGCCCGGAACGTAGTCCACCCGATGCACCTCGCCGTCCGCCTGAAATTCATAGGGATTCTGCTGGTGAAACCTGGACAACGAGCGGAGGCCGTAGGGGGAAAGAAATTCACTTTCGTCGAGCAGGTAGCGGAGCACTCGCTCCAGTCGTTCGCGCGACGGGATCGCCAGCAGGCGATGGCCGTGGTCGTGTTCACAGTGGGTGATGTGCCGCGAGAGGTCCTGCCGATGTTTCAGGAACCAGGCCAGGCGTTTGCTGAAACCGGGTAGAGATTGGACCCGTTCCTCCTGGAGGACCTCCACTGCGATCAACGGAAGCAGGCCGACCATCGACCGGGTCTTCAGCGGCACTCCACTGTGGTCAAAATTGATCTGATCGTAATAAAAGCCGTCCGCCTCGTCCCAAAGGCCGGTACCGCCCAGCGTGTTCATG
>QHPW01000226.1 GCA_003219675.1 Verrucomicrobiota bacterium | reverse complement strand
ACACTTGCGGTCTCTAAAGCAATCTGCGGACCCGCAGACGGGGCTGCTTGAGGCGCGGCACCGGGCGCCGGTTTGTCCGCCGATGGGACGACTGGAGCTGCATCAGCGCGTCTCGGCTGCGGACCGTAACGCTGGCGAAGGAGCACTTCGCCGCGCTGGCTGTCGGCGGCCAGTCCACGCGCGACCGCGGGAGTTCCAGCGGGCGGCGGCGCGGCTTCTTTCGCTTTTTCGGCGTAAGCCAGTTCCAACTGGGTAGTCTTTTCAGGGCTTTTCCGAGCCTCAACCCGGGCCGGTTGGTCGGCCGGCTTCGGCCGGGCGTCCTTTGGCTCCGCTTTGACCATAACTTTATGTTCCGCCAGCTTGTTCTCGGCGAGAGCCGTCACGGCCGCCGTTGGGGCAGCGAGCGCCAGGGTCGTTTCACCCTTGCGCGTCCTCTGCAAAGCTTCGTTGAATTGCGTTTCGTCCATTTCCTGCACGTAGCCGTCGCCGAGCAAAACCGGACGGCGGCCCTGGGCTATCGGCGAATAGGCGAGAATAGAGCCGCGATCACCTTCGGCTTTTCCCGCGCCAAGATAAACAAACTCCTTGCCGGACTCCGGGTCTTTCACCAGCTTGTCCGCGCTGGCTCCACCCAACTCATCCCGCATCTGTTGAAAGCTCGAAGGCAACTTGCCGTCGTGGTCGCCGGCATAAATTCGCGCGGCGAGTCCAATCTGCTGAAGGCGATTAAACGCGGTGATTCGTTGGACTTTTGATTTGGCTTTGAAGAGAGTAGGTCCTGTCAGTGCCGCAAGGATCAGGAGCAATGCGCAGATCGAACCGGTCAGCGCGACTCGCGGCCAGAACAGTTTCAGCCAGCCGCCGGCGTAAGGAGGCGGATGATTTGGTTCGCCGAGAGGCGCCCGCCTCCTTGCGTCGGCGGCTACATCGGACTCTTTGGGAAACGTCCGCGCGACTTCGTCCTGCAACAGCTTGCGCGCGGCCGGATGCAATTCAAACGGCGCGCCTGCTTCCTCGCGGCGCTTCTGCGCCCAGGCCCTCAGTTGTTCCTCGGCGTTTCTGTTCGGTTCGTCTGGCATTTCGTTCAAATCGTTAGACGGAAGAAGGCGTAATATTCTCCCGCGAAAACACGCCCCGCGCAATCTCTTCCAGCCGGTCGAGGCATTTGCTGAGGCGCGAACTGACGGTCTTCACATTCAACTGCAACGCGTTGCTGATTTCCTCGTAACTCAAATCGCCGAAGTAGCGCAGTTCGATGATTTCGCGGCACGGCGCGCCAAGCTGGTCGAGCGCCTCGCGCGTCAAGGCGATCCGTTCGGCGCTCATCAGGGTCGCGTCCGGCGCAGGCGCGGTGCTGGGCGGATCCACGGTCAAACCGCCTTCCGGGTCCTCGGCCTGCAATGACATCGGCACTTGTCCCCCGCCCCGTTTGGCGGCGCGCTGACGTTCGCAGTAATCGCGCGCCTTGTTGGCAGCAATGCGAAACAGCCAGGTCTGAAACTGGCTCCTGCCGTTGAACGAATCGACGTTTCTGATCACGGACAGGAACGTTTCCTGGCAAATCTCCTCGACGTCTTCTCGCGCAAAGCTGGACGCGAGTTGAAACACGAAGCGCCCCGCCGCCGCATAGTGCAGATCGAAAAGTTCGTCCCAGGCCTGCGCTTCGCCCTCGCGGCACCGGGCGATCAACTCGGCTTCGGCATTGGGGTCCATCGGGCAATCAGTATAACGGAGCAGAGCAGCCTTGGCGAGCATTTGCTGAACGCGCCTTGCGGCGTGAAGGTGGGGCGAGACTCCGCCGAGCCCTGATTCCAATGGATCGAAATCAGGCTCGACGGAGTCTCGCCCCACCGGTTCAAGGAAAGGCAACCATTTCGCGAGTCCGCCGAAGAGCGGAGGTTCACCGGGATATTATTGAAACCAGCCGCCAGGAGCATTCGTTCCGCCCCGCCGTCTAACGCGGCATGTGGTCAATCAAACGGTTTCGCCCGCAAGGAAAAATTTCACGCCTTTTGCGTGAAGTTCACGCAGCCTGCCATAACTCGCGCGCACAAATCTTTTACAACTCATTTACCCCCGCCGCACACAAGACGGGCGCGGAGTATGCTAAAAACATTTTCATGAACCTCGCTTCATCCCCCTGGTTTGGACTCAATCATCATCTGGAGGTCGTTATGCAAGTATTCTATCGGTCGGTTCGCTCGTTGTTTGGGGAGCGCACGCGGCCCGCCGGCCGGAACCGCGACTCAAGCCTTCCTGCAAGCGCAGGGAGTCAACCGCGGGGTCGCTTTCGGCGCGGCGAGCCGCCGCGCCGCACACGCCTGCGGCGTATGCTCCCCGGACTGTGTATCACCACGGCGTTGTTCCTGCTCTTTGTGTCATCTGTTCAGAGCATGGCCAACGAACAATCTTCGCCATCCACCAACACCCCTCTCGCAAGGCCCGCTTCGGAGCTGTGGCTTCGCGAAATCCGCTACCAGGGCCGCCTCACCGATAACGAGGCGAAGTTCCTCGTGGACATCGATGCGGAATCGCTCGGCAAAGACGAGTCTTCCGTCACGCTGTTTGAAGGAGACGTTGCGGTGCTGCCGGCAAAACTTCCGACCGGATTGCGGATTGTCCGCGAAGCCAAGCAGTATCGCCTGGTCGCGTCGCGAGCCGGCAAATACAAATTCAAGCTGGAGATGGTTGCGAGAATCACGCGCGCCGAGCCGTGGAACCAGATCTCGTTCACCGGCCCCGACGCCGGCATTGCATCGGTCGCCGCGGAAGCTGCAGGCGCCGGTGTGGAAGAGCAGTTGCTGAGCGGCACGCCTCTGGAACCGGAAAGTCGTGAGCCGGCCCGCGTGCGCGGAGTGCTGGGCGCCGACCGCAACCTTTCACTCCGCTGGCAGAGTAAATCGACCGAGGCCACGCACCGGACGCTGATCACCTGCGACACGGTCGCTGGCGCTCAAGTCACGCCCACGGTGATCAAGTTCATCACGCAGTTCCGTTACGAAATCGTGCAGGGCAATCTCTCCAAATTTTCCGTCGCCCTGCCGGCCAACCATGCGCTGACGCGTGTCGAAGGCGAACAAATCCGCGATTGGCAGGTCAGCGTGGGACAGGCTTCCAGCCTGCCCAACCAGGGCGAAGTTCAAATCCTCACCGTCGAGTTGATCAAACCGGTCGAGAAGACCTATGCCTTGAAACTTTTTTCCGAACAGACCGTCGAAAGCACGCCATTCGCTGCCGAACTGGTGTTACCACAACCTCAGGGCGTCGAACGCGAGACCGGGTCGCTCACGGTTTCCGCCGAAGACACCCTGGTCGAAACGGAATCGACCCCCGGCCTGCGCCAAATCAATGCGCCTGCCGGTTCGCTCGCCGCTTATCGTTTCTACGGTCGTCCGCTCGCGCTCGGCGTGAAGCTGCGTCGCATCGAACCGGTCATCAACGTCGCCTCGCGCGTCACGGCCCGGCTCGAAGAAGCCCGTTTGCTCGTCACGCACGCGCTGACACTGAACGTCGAGAAGGCCGGGATTTACTCGGTCGAGTTCTCGCCCCCGGAGAATTTCACGGTCACCGACGTGCGCGGCGAAGCCGTCGAGGATTGGAGAGCGCGCGGCGGCAGATTGCTTGTGAGCTTTTCGAGTCGCGTGCTCGGCGAACGCAAACTCGAGGTTCAACTTGAGCAGGCGGAAAGAAGTTTTCCGAATCAGATCGCCGTTGCCCCTTTGAGCATTGCGTCTGCAGCCAAACAAACGGCCCAAATCGGCGCGGCCTCCGCGCCGGGCATCCGCCTGAAGACCGCGGAACTGGCCGGGCTGCGCGAGATTCCCATCGCGAACCTCACCCACCGAAGCGACGAGTTGCTGGCTTTCGTGGCCGACCAGCCGGACTGGTCGCTCAAACTTTCCACAGAAAAACCCGCGCCGCGTGTCGTCGCAGACATTTTCAACCTCGTGACCATCGGCGATGGCCTGCTCGGCGGCAGCGCGACGATTCGTTACGTGATCATCAACCAGGGCGTGCAGGAGTTTCGCGTCAAGTTGCCCGCGCATTGGAAAAACATCGAGTTCACCGGCCCGAACATCCGCCGCAAAGAGCAGATGGGACCTGCGCCCAACGCGGCCGGCGCCGGGCCTGACACGAATTATGTGGTCTGGAGCATCGGCCTCCAGGACAAGGCGTGGGGGGGCTACACGCTCGTGGCCACCTACGATCAACAGTTCGATCCGCACAAAGCGACGCTGTCCCTCGGCGGCATCCGCGCCCTCGATGTCGAACGCGAGACCGGCAGTGTGGCCATCACCAGTGCAGCGAGTTTGCAACTCAGCGAGACCCGGGCGACCGGGCCGCTCCAGCGTATCGACGAAAGCGAGCTGGCCGGGACCGACCGCGCGTTGATTTCACGCTCCGTGCTGCTCGCTTATCGCTACGACACCGGGGACGCTTATCAACTCGACCTGGACGTGACGCGCTTTCAGGAATTGTCCGTGCTTGGCGCTGTCGCCGACAGGACCCAAATGACCACGGTACTGACGGAGACGGGTCAGATGCTCACGCAGGCATCTTTCATGGTGAAAAACAACGACCGACAATTCCAGCGTTTCACGCTGCTGAAAGGCGCGGAGTTCTGGTCGGCCTACGTGAACGGACAGGCGGTCAAAGCCGAAAAGGAAGGCACCGACCTGCTGGTGCCGCTGCCGCGCGGTGAAAACCGCGACCAGGTGTTTGCCGTTGAGATCGTTTACGCCCAGAACATCGGCTCGATCAAATCACTCACGCCGCGCGAAATCGCGCTCGCCGCGCCTAAGACCGACATTCAAACCACGTTCGCCGAATGGGAACTGTTCGTGCCCAGGACGCATCACCTGGCCCGATTCTCGGGCAACATGACGGTCGCGCGTGGCACGACCTACGACTGGCGCGACGCGTGGGAGGAGTTCGTAAGCACCTATCGCGACCTGCTGCGCAACGCGCGAGGTTTGCTCATTGGCTTCGCGCTCGTGGCACTGCTGGGCCTGATGGTGTTTACCGCGGTGCGTCGCGGTTTCCAGGGCGCGCTGACTGTCCTGGTTCTTGTGGCCATCGCCGCGATACTTGCGGGAATGCTTCTGCCCGCGCTGGCAAAGGCGAAAGCCAAGAGCACTCGGATCGTCGCGGTCAACAATCTCAAGCAGATCGGGCTGGCGGCGCGCATTTACGCCGGCGACCACGACGGCAAACTCCCGTCCAGCCTTGAACAAATGAAGGAGGAGTTGTCCACGGACAAGGTGGCGATTGATCCCCAAACCGGCGAGCGATTTGTTTTTCTGGGGGCACGTCGGGGCGAGGCCGGCGGCAACTCAATCCTCGCCTACTCACCGGCAAGACAGGGTGGCGGACGGGACGTGTTGCTCGCCGATGGCAGCGTGAAGCAGATGCGGGAGGAACAGTTCGCCAGCGCCTTGCAAAGTACCGGCGGCGGCCTGGGTGGTGGCGTCACCGGGATCGCCACGACAAATCCAACGTCTCCCGCAACGCCAATGCTCTCCGGCATTCGCCCGATTCGCATTGATATTCCTCGCAGCGGCGTCCAGTTCACCTTCACCAAAGTCCTGAACGTGCGGGACGAACCGCTGACGCTGGCCGCCTGGGCGGTCACGACGAAAACCTGGAACGCGCTGCGCAGTGCGGTGCAAGTGACGCTGTTCCTCGCAGGGCTGCTCGTTCTGTGGCGGCAATTGCGCAGGACTGCCCCGAACAGTTTCGTTGTCACCGTCGCTCTGGCGCTGGTCCTCGGCAGTGTCGGCGGCATGTTGATCGAGACGCGGCTGCTGGGCATCGCCTTGATTGTCGCTGTTCCGGTCATCGTGCTCAGCATCCTTGTTTCGTTGGCACGAAAATATTGGAGGCGACGCGGCGGGGAGGCTGGCGAAACGGACGCGGCCGCCAGCGCATCCACCCCACCCGCGCCGAACGGCGCAGGAATGGGCCCGGCAGTCGCCTCGATTATGCTGCTGCTTTTCGCGAACTCCGCGAATGCGAAGGAGGCGGATCGAGTTGATTCCGCACAGCGCGCTCCGCATTCCGCGTTCGAGTCCGTCTCCATCCAGTCCGCCACTTATACCGGCGCGGTGCATGAACGCGTCGCGGAGATCGAAGCCGTCATCCAATTGTCCGCAGCCAGGGCGAATCAAACCATCCTGTTGTTTGGCGACGACGTGGCCGTGGAACAGTTTTCCGCGACACCGGGCGACGTGAAGCTGCTGCGCCAGGGCAGGTCGGTCAGCGTGCGATTGCCGAAGAAGAGCGATGTGGCGTTGAAGGTGAAATTTCTCGTGAAACTCGGTGGCGACGTCACCAAACGCCAGCTTGCTTTCGCCCTTCCGCCTGCGCTGTCGAGCCGACTTTCGTTGACGGTCGACGAACCCGAAGCCGCCGTCGAATTTCCCACGGCTGTTTCATACCATAGCGTCGCCGCTCAGCAGCAGACACGGGTGGAAGCCGTGATGGGCGCGGGCGAACGGGTCGAGTTGCAGTGGACGCCACGCGTGAAACGGGCCGCGGAAATCGCCGCGACGGTGTTCTGCCAGAACGCCACGCGAGTGAGCTTCAACGGCGGCGTGATGACGATGCGTTCGCTGCTGGATTATCAAATTACCCAGGGCGAGTTGCGCGTGGCGCGCGTCCGAATTCCCCCCGGGCAGCGTTTGCTGCGTGTCGAAGGCGACTCGATTCGCACCTGGCAGACCAGGGAAGACGGCGCGACGCAAATCCTCGCTGTCGAACTGCTCAAAGGCGTCTCGGCGAACTACCGCCTCACGGTTGAAACCGAACAGGCCATCGAAAAACTTCCCGACACGTTCGCTTTGATGACACCCCATGCGCTGGAGGTGAAAAGGGAAACCGGATGGGTCGCGCTCAGCGGCAGCGACGAACTGGGCCTGACGGTCGAGACCGCCCTGGGTTTGCAAAAGGTGGACGCCGCAGAATTCTTGAAAGTGACGGCGCAAACGAACGCGCTCGCCGGCGCGTATCAGTTCTTAAAGCCCGACTTCGCGCTGAGTGTGCGGGTCGAAACCCTGCAACCGCAAATCGAAGCGACCGTGCGGAACCGCGCACGCATCGGCGCGGAGCAAACCAGCCTGATGAGTCAGGTCGATTACACCATCAAACGCGCGGGCGTGTTCGCGTTGCGACTCGCATTGCCAAAGGATTTTCGCGTCGAAACAGTCACCGGCGATGAAATCGCGCAGTGGTCCGAGCGGACTGAAAACGACACGCGTGTGCTGGAGGTGAGGTTGAAACAGCGCACCCTCGGCAACTGCGCGCTCCAACTTCAGCTTGTCAGGCCGCACAAGGAATTGCCGAAGACCATGGAAATGGCCGGCGTGCATCCGCTCGACACCGTGAAGCTGACCGGATTCGTTGTTGTTTCCCCGGAAGTCGGCGTCCAGGCCAGGCCGGGCTCGTTTGAAGGTCTGACGGAAGTGCCGGTGAAAACGGTGGGAAGCGGCGCAGGCGGCTGGCCCGCGAATGATGGCGCAGGCGGGAAGCCTGCCTCGCCTGACGGCACCGGGCTGGCCTACAAATTCATCGTCAGCGATCCGGTGCCGGTGGCGTCGCCGTGGAAACTGATTGTGGCGACCGAAGCCATTGAATCGTGGGTGCGCGCCGAGATCGTGAACTGGCTGAGCTTAAGCGAATCACTCGTGAGCGGACGCGCGCAGGTGCGATATGAAATTCAGAATGCGCCCGCCAGGGAATTCCGACTGAAGATTCCCGCCTCGTTCAGGAACGTCGAAATCACCGGTCCGAACATCCGCCGCCGTGATCAGAACGGCGAGGAATGGCGCGTCGAGTTGCAGAACAAGGTCGTGGGCAATTATCTGCTCACCGTGACGTGGGAACAGCCGTGGGGCGTGAAGGAGCCGGCGAAGCAGAATCTCTTCGACGCCGTCGGGGTGCAGGCGCTGGGCGTCGAGCGCGAGACCGGCGCGCTGGCGCTCATCGCGAAACCTGAGTTGCAGATCACCTCGAAGCAGGTCAGCGGCGAACTCGTCCGCATTGATCCGCAGGAATTGCCGGAATGGGCCGGGCGCGCCGGCCCGTCCACTGTGCTGGCCTGTCGTTATCTGCGGCCCGGCTACAAATGGTCGCTCGCGGCGCAACGGTTCGCGCAGGCCGAAGTGCTGCAGGCGCTGGTGGATGACGCGCGGCTGACAACCGTCGTGGCCGATGACGGCCAGATGATGACTGATCTCACCCTCTCCGTGCGCAACAACGGACGGCAGTTCCTCGAAGTCACGCTCCCGACGGGCGCGCAGGTCTGGTCGGCGTTTATCGCGGGCCAGGCGGTGAAACCGAGCTTGCGCGACGGGAAGTTGTTGTTGCCCATCGAGCACGGCGACGATTCGGCAATCCCGGTCGAATTGATTTACGTGAGCGCGGAAAAATTTCCTCGCACCAGGGGCGCCATTGACCTTGCTTCGCCCGCGCTGGATGTGCCGGTGAAGAACGCGCATTGGGAACTGTACCTGCCGTCGGATTATGGCTACAGCAAATTTGCCGGAACCATGACGCACCAAGCCGGGGACGCGTCCCTGGATCACA
>QHPW01000038.1:9135-23330 GCA_003219675.1 Verrucomicrobiota bacterium | reverse complement strand
CCATGAAGCGATTCCACACCAAAGGGCGTGAAAATTCCGGGAACTGTGCGTGCTTCCCCCTCTCCTGGGGGAGAGGGCCGGGTGAGGGCGAGCGTTTCCTCCAGTCCCATTTTCGGAATAGGAGGCGAATTTCTGATGAAACACCGTTTCCGCCTCGTTACCTCGTCAGCTACGCCCCCCTTCCAGAGGCGTTTTCGGGCATCCGATGCCCGAGCACGAGTTACTTCAACCACGCCGGCAACTTCTCGTCCTTCCAGATGTCCCGCAGTTTCTGGCGTTGGCGCACGACGGCGGATTTGTTGCCGTGGACCAGCACCTCGGACGCCAGCGCGCGGGTGTTGTAGTTCGACGCCATGACAGAGCCATACGCGCCGGCGCTCATCAGCGCGAGGCATTCGCCTTCCCCGACCTTTGGCAGCGGCCGATTCTTCGCGAAATAATCGCCCGACTCGCAGACCGGCCCGACGACATCGCTGGTGATTAAGGGACCGTTTCGGCGCGTCAGCGGCACGATTTCGTGATAGGAATCGTAGAACGCCGGGCGGATCAGGTCGTTCATCGCGGCATCGACGATGACAAAATTTTTCCGGCCGGTGCGCTTCACGTATTCAACGCGCGTGACGAGGATGCCGGCGTTGCCGGCGATGAACCGGCCCGGCTCGATGAGAATCCGCAGTTTCAATGGTCTCAACAGCGGCACCAGCGTCGCCGCGTATTTGGCGGGCGTGAGAATGTTCTTCGCCTGCGGCTTCTGCCACCAGTCCGCTCCGCCGCTGGCCAATGCCGGCTGATAGACGATGCCCAGCCCGCCGCCGATGCTGAAGAATTCCAACTGATATCTGGCCGCAAGCATTCCAACCAGCGGCACGACCTTCCGCACCGCCAGCTCGAACGGCTTCACCCCGGTGAGCTGCGACCCGATGTGCATTTGCAGTCCGCGCAGGCGCAGATTTTTCAGTTCGCTCGCGCGGGCATAGACATCCTCGACCTGCTCGAAGGCGATGCCGAATTTGGTTTCGTAAGTGCCGGTGGTAATTTTCGCATGGGTACCCGCATCCACATTCGGGTTCACCCGCACCGCCACCGGCGCGGCCTTTTTCAAGCGGCCAGCCACGCGATTGATGCGCTCCAGTTCCGGCTCGCTTTCGACGTTGAACGAATAAATGCCTCGGCGCAGCGCGAATTCGATTTCCGGTTCGGTCTTGCCGACGCCGGCGAAGGCGCAAATTTTCGGCGGACCGCCGGCGGCAACCACCCGACGCAATTCGCCTTCGCTGACGACATCGAAGCCACTGCCGAGGCTGGCGAGCGCGCGCAGCACGGCGATATTGGAGTTCGCCTTGACCGAATAACAGATGAGGTGGTCCAACGGCGCCAGTGCGGCATCGAGCTTGCTGAAATGACTCGCCAGCGTGCGTTGCGAATAGACATAAAGCGGCGTGCCGTGCTTTCGGACGAGCGATTCGATGGAAACGCCTTCGCAAAAAAGCTTGCCGGCCACGTAATGGAACTCGTGCACGGGCGGCAGTTATGCCAAAGGGCGGCTTGCGGTTCAACATTCAAAGCCCTTCGTGGCGCAGAACAACGATTGGCATAGAGCCAAACGCGTCCCCCTGTTTTGGACTGCCTGCAGTCCGAGGCCCGTTTTTTCAGCTCGAACGACTTTTTTATGAAGGCCGATTCGAGGCAAGGTCGAAAGGCATTTGCATTGCAACTCCAGTGCCGCTTGAACGCCTCACGCTTCCTGCTTTCCAATTCCGTGTGAAATTCTTTGCGAAAAGGCCGCTTTTTGACTGCCACGTCAGGCTGGCACCGAATTTGCGGAAGAGTTCTCCGGCGAAGTAATCCCCGGCGCGCCCGGGGAAACGATTGAAGTGGAAGCAAAGCAGTATGGAGCTTCAAGAGCTGGATGTAATCGGGATCAAGCGGGGTCGGCTGGGCCAGATGAAGCCGGAAACGCGGAAGGGCTACATCCTTTTGTGCGCGCTCCTGTGGTAAGCCATCACCTTCCTGCTGCTTCAACACTTCGTGCTCACGCCGGTGGTGGTCGAGGGACAAAGCATGACACCCGCATTGAAGCCCGGCGACTGTCGCCTGGTCAACTGCTGGTTGCCTCTGTTTCGCAGTTACCATCGAGGCGATATCGTGGTGATCCGTGACCGGAAGCGACAGGAACTCATGGTCAAACGCATCGTCGGCCTGCCCTCGGACTGCGTTCAGGTGCGCAGTGGGCTGGTTTACATCAACGGCCGACCCCTGAACGAAGCTTACCTGCCGTCCCAGACTTACACCGAGCCAAGGAAACTTGGGAATCAAACTTTTCAGATCGACAGGGATTGTTTTTTCGTGTTGGGCGACAACCGGTCCGCCAGCGACGACAGTCGTTCCTACGGCGAAGTCAACCGCGCTGATCTGTTGGGACTGATCTCGCAGCGGCGCCTGTTCTGATCTCGAACCTCCGGGAAGCAGCGAAGACGCCGTTGACTTATTCTCCAATGATTTTGATCAGGACCCGCTTCCGCCGCCGCCCGTCGAACTCGCCGTAAAAAATCTGCTCCCACGGACCCAGGTCGAGTTTGCCTTTGGTAATCGCGACCACCACCTCGCGGCCCATGATTTGCCGCTTGAGATGGGCGTCGGCGTTGTCCTCGCCGGTTCGGTTGTGGTGATATTGGCCGACCGGCTCGTGCGGAGCCAGCTTTTCAAGCCAGACTTCGTAATCGTGTAACAGACCCTCTTCGGCATCGTTGATATAAACACTGGCGGTGATATGCATGGCGTTCACAAGACAGATTCCATCTTTGACTCCGCTCTTCACTACAAGACTCTCCACGGTGTTCGTGACGTTCACGAAGCCACGCCGATTCGGAACCTCAAACCACAAATATTCCGTTAGTGATTTCATCCATTGTTAAGTCTATTGCGCCATTTGGCGCTTTCGACATTTACACGACGCTCAACTCACGTTGTTTGCCCAATAAACCGGAGGTTTGCAGGCATGATAATCCCCTTCCCACGGCTATCAAGACCGTCGGCGATTTGCTCAGTCCCGGCGCAAACGGGCGGGATCATTGCGCCGTCCAGCCGCCGTCCACCGCCAGCGATTGGCCGGTCACGAAAGAGGCTTTGTCCGAGCAAAGCCACAGAACCGCTTCGGCAATTTCCTCGGGCCGGCCCGTGCGTCGAATCGGGTGCATGGCCGCAATCTGGCTGTGAGTATCGGTGCCCACCCCGCCGGTGAAGCGGTCGAACATCGGTGTCTCGATGCCGCCCGGCGACACGGCGTTCACGCGGATGCCCCGGGTGGCGGTTTCGAGCGCCGCGGTCCTGGTGAGGCCCAGCACGGCGTGCTTGCTGGCCACATAGATGGCCGCGCCCGGAAAACCGACCAGACCGCCCACCGAGGAATTGTTCACGATCGCGCCGCCGCCGGTCTTCAGCATCGCGCCAATTTCGTGTTTCAAGGAAAGAAACACCCCGAGCACGTTCGCGTTCATGATCTCATGGTAGTTCGCCACCGTCTGTTCGTGGATCGAACCGACTTTTCCTTCCACACCGGCGTTGTTGAACGCGGCATCGAGCCGGCCATACGTGGACAGCGTCCTTTCCACCAGCGCGGCGACTTCAGCCTCGTTGGCCACATCGGTCTTCACGAACGAGGCTTCGCCGCCGGTTTTCCTGATGAGCGCGACCGTCTCGTTGCCTTCTTTCTCGCGCCGGCCGGAGACGACGACGCTTGCTCCTTCACGGGCGACTTTGTTTCTAAACGTGCTCATGGCTTATTCTTTCGGTTGAACGGTTTCAGGTTGGTTTTCAGTTGATGGTTCGGAGTTAAGAGAAAACCTGTGGCAAATCCGGCGTAGGCCAGGAGCAGCACCTTTCGACGGTCGAAACGGTCGATGAACGGCGCCGCCAGCAGACTCACAACGCCCGAGCTGATTGTGTAAGCCGCGACAAGCGCGCTGAAGCGTCCGGGCCCGATGTGCAATTCCCGCATCAGTTGCGGCCCCAGCGGCATCAGGATCATGAAGTCCATGATGTGGGTAAACTGCACTCCCGCGAGCAGGAGCAGAAGCGAGCGTTCAGAAAGCTGTTTCATAAGGGAGCTTTCCGACTCTCATCAAATTCGTTTCACTGGCGGGTCTTCATCCTTCAGCTCGAGACGATTTTTCATGGCTCAGTTTTCTTATTGGATCGGTCTGAAGGGCGCCTGGGTGGCTGGTCGTGCCAGGCAAGTCCGAAGATAAAGACGCACAACAGGATCACGACGAGAAATGTTGGCATGGTTGGGTCCCTTTCCTCCGATCCTGCGCGATCCGGCCGCGGCTCCCAGGCGTTCGACCTCGGGCCAGCTCCAGGTGTCGCGGACGCACCGTAAAGGCGGCGAAGTCGAAGTCATTCACCAGCACAAACAATCTCCTGGGACGGCGAACGCCGTCAGGTTTGGGATAGCGGATGTTCATACGGGCTTTGTCCGAGGGTCTATCCGTTCGTGCCCTACCTGAGCAGAAGGTCAACGCATTTGACGGGCTGGTTTTACCGGTGACAGCGACGCGTGCCGCGCGTCGTTCTCCCAGCCGCCGCCGAGCGCTCGGATGAGTTGCACCGCGGCGATCAAGCGTTGACCCGCGAGCTGCGCGTCGGCGCGCTCCGCCTGAAGTGCCTCGCGGCTGGCATCCACGACCTCGAGGTAACTGACGATCCCCGAGCGGTACCTGTCTGTGGCCAGCTCGGCGGCGCGACGCGCGTTGGCGACGGCGCGTTGCTGGGCGGCGGCCTGGTCGATCAGATGCCGAATCCCGGAAAGGCTGTTCTCCACCTCGCCAAAGGCGACCAGGACTCGCTGTCGATAGTGCGCCACGGCCTCTTCAAACGCGGCTCGCGAGCGTTTGTAATTCGCCCGGTTGCGCCCGCCCGCAAAGAGCGGCAGCGAGAGGCTCGGTCCAATCGACCAGGTGCGACTGTCCCATTTGAACAGCGAGTCAATTTCGCCGCTCACGTAACCGCCGGAACCGGTGAGACTGAGCACCGGAAAGAACGCGGCTTTGGCGACCCCGATGCGCGCGTTGGCGGAAGCAAGCTGTCGCTCGGCCTCGGCAACGTCAGGCCGCCGTTCGAGCAGGTCTGCGGGCAGACCGGCTGGAATAGCGGGCGGCTGAGGGTTCCAACCGTTCGTGCCGACCGCCGGGAGGCGAAACGCGGAGGGGTTGCTTCCGACCAATATCGCGATGGCGTTTTCCAGTTCGTTCCGGCGTTGGGCCAGCGACGCGGCTTCAGCCTCGGTCATGGCCAGCTCGGTTTCTGCGCGGGCGACGTCGAGTTCGCTGCCGATGCCGCCTTCGAAGCGGCTGCGCACCAGCCGAACCTGCTCTTTGCGCAAGTCCACAGTGCCCGTGACGGTGGCGATTTCAGCGTCGAGCGCGCGCACAGCAAAATAATTCTGCGCGACGTCACCCTGGAGCGTGAGCAAAACGTTGTAGAACGCGGCCAGCGACGCCTGCGCCTCGGCGCGGGCGCTTTCGAATCCGCGCCGGACGCGGCCCCAAAGGTCAATCTCGTAACTCAAGTCGAGCGGGGCGCGAAAGGTGTTCGCGGTGAGAGGGCCGAAGCTCGGCTCCTGGTTCGGCGAAAAACGCTGCCGATTGAAGCTCGGATCGAGATCGAGGGCGGGCAACAATTCGCTGCGCGCCACGCGGGCAGTGGCCCGGGCCTGGTCCACGCGCGCCACCGCCGCCTTGAGTTCCTGGTTCGCGCTCACCGCCTGCGACTCCAGGTCATTCAGGCCGGTGTCGCCAAAGATTTCCCACCAATTCCCTTTCGGCACATGGTCGAGCGGCCGGCCTTCTTTCCACGCGCCGAGCCCGGCGGCTTTGTAAGCCGCGGGAACGGCATTCGTCGGCAGTTTGTAGTCGGGACCAACCGTCAGCAATCCGGCCTGTGTGGAGGTGACCGTGAACAGCAACGCCACCGCAGCAGCCCCTGCCGTTGCTCCCGTGGGGCCGAACGCCGGCCCTTTCGATTCCGGCGCCGGCGCGCTCCGCTTCCTCCGGCCGAGCTTCATCAAGGTGACGTAGAAAACCGGCGTCAGAAACAATCCGAAGAGCGTCACCCCGATCATGCCGGAAAACACCGCGATACCCATCGCCTGGCGCATTTCCGCGCCGGCGCCGTGCGATTTAACCAGCGGGAACACGCCGGCGATGAAGGCGATGGAAGTCATCAGAATCGGCCGCAGACGCAGGCGGCAGGCTTCGATGGCGGCTTCGACGGGAGATTTGCCTTCGTCCTGTTTGTGTTTGGCGAACTCGACGATCAGGATGGCGTTCTTGCACGCGAGACCCACGAGCACGATCAGGCCGATTTGTGTGAAGATATTGTTGTCGCTGCCCTTGAGCCACACGCCGGTGATGGCGAACAGCAGGCACATCGGCACGATGAGGATGATCGCCAGCGGCAGGCGGAAACTCTCGTATTGCGCGGCGAGCACCAGGGCAGATTCTCATTCGCGAGTTTCGCGATGAGTGCCTCGGCTTGTCCGGAACTGAAACCGGGCGCGGGACCGCCGTTGATTTCGGCAGCGGGATAACCGTTGTAACGCATCGCGCGGTCGGGGCCATGAGTTTCAGTCACCTTCACCAAGGTGCCGAGCGGCACCATCTGACCTTTCAGGTTGCGAGTCTTGAGGCGGGTGATGTCCTCAGCGCGGTCGCGGAATTGCGCGTCGGCCTGCGCGATGACCTGATAGGTGCGGCCAAAGCGGTTGAAGTCATTCACGTAAAGCGAGCCGAGATAAATCTGCATCGTCTCGAAAAGATTTTGCAACGGCACGCCTTGCTGCTTGGCCTTTACGCGATCGATGTCCGCGTCCAGTTGCGGCACGTTCACCGTGAAGGTCGAAAACGTGCCGGCGAGTCCGGGTGTTTGATAACTCTTTCCGACGATGCTTTGGACGTTTTGGTAGAGCGCGTCGTAGCCGAGGTCGGCGCGGTCTTCGACGAAAAGCTTGAAACCGCCAATCGTGCCGAGGCCCATCACGGGCGGCGGCGGCACGGTGAGAACGAACGCGTCCTGGATTGAGGCGAACTGCTGGTTCAACTCACCTGCGATGGCCGGCCCGCTGAGGTTCGCCGTCTTGCGCTCTTCAAACGGATCGAGACAGAAGAAAACAATCCCCGCATTCGGCGCGACGCTGAAGCCGCTGATGCTCAGGCCGGGAAACGCAACCGCACTTTGCACGCCGTGCAACTTCAGGCCGATGTCGGACATGCGGCGGATCACGGCCTCCGTGCGGTCCAGTGATGCGCCGTCCGGCAATTGCGCGAAGGCGACAAGGTATTGCTTGTCCTGCGTCGGCACGAATCCGGTCGGGACCTTGTTGAAGCCCCAGCCGGTGAGCAATACGAGTCCGCCATAGACAATCAGCGCCACGGCGCTCTTGCGGAGAGCCGTTCCGACACCGGTGGAGTATTTGTTGCCGGCCCAGGCAAAAACCCGGTTGAACGGATGGAAAAACCAGCCGAGCGATTTTTCCATGACGCGCGCGAACCAATCCTTCGGCGCACCGTGCTCCTTGAGCAAAACCGCACACAGCGCCGGCGAGAGTGTCAGCGAGTTAAATGCGGAAATCACCGTCGAGATCGCGATGGTGATGGCGAACTGTTTGTAAAATTGGCCGGTCAGACCGCTGATGAACGCCGTCGGCACAAACACCGCGCAGAGCACCAGGGCCGTCGCGATAATCGGGCTGGTGACTTCGCTCATGGCGCGTTTGGCGGCGTCCACCGGCGACAAACCCAGCGCGATGTTGCGCTCGACGTTTTCGACGACAACGATGGCGTCGTCCACAACGATGCCGATGGCCAACACCAGACCGAACAGCGAGAGGTTGTTGATGGAGAAACCGAACGCCAGCATGACGGCGAACGTGCCGATGAGCGACACAGGCACGGCCGCGAGCGGAATGATCGAAGCGCGCCACGTCTGGAGAAAGATGATGACGACGATGACGACCAGCAAGGTGGCTTCGAGCAGCGTGTGAACCACGGCTTCAATCGAGTGCCGCACAAACACCGTCGGGTCGTACACCACCGAGTAGTCCACGCCGTCGGGGAAATTCTTTTTCAGATCCTCCATCGTCCGGCGGACATCTTTGGAGAGCTGGAGAGCGTTCGCGCCGGGGGACTGAAAGATGGGAAGCGCGACGGCGGTCTTGTTGTTCAGGAGCGAGCGCAGCGAGTAGCCCGATGCGCCCAGTTCGATGCGCGCCAGGTCTTTGAGCAGGGTCTTTTCCCCGTTGGGGCCGGTCTTCACAATGATCTGACCAAACTCCTCCGTGGAAATGAGCCGGCCTTTGGCGTTGACTTGCAACTCGAGGTTAACCGGCTGCCTGACCGGCTGCTGGCCGATTCCGCCCGCCGCGACCTGCACGTTCTGTTCGCGAATGGCGTTGACCACGTCGCTCGCCGTGAGGCTGCGTGCGGCAATCTTGTCGGGATCCAGCCACACCCGCATTGCATAATCGCCGGAGCCGAAGACTTCCACGTCGCCAGCGCCGGGGATGCGTGCGGAGGTAAACTTCGTCGTAGCGACCGTTCGGCGAGAACAGGTGCACCACCATCGTGAGGTCGGGCGATTGCTTGACCGTCGTCACGCCCAGGCGGCGGACTTCCTCGGGCAACTTGGGCAACGCCTGCGAGACACGGTTCTGCACCTGCACTTGAGCCTTGTCGATGTCCGTGCCCAGCTTGAAAGTCACGGTCAACGTCATGACACCGTCGCCGGTGGCCTGGGAAAACATGTAGAGCGAGTCTTCGACGCCGTTGATGGCCTGCTCCAGCGGGGATGCCACCGTTTCGGCGATGGTTTTGGGGTTCGCGCCGGGGTAGGTCGCGCGAACCACGATGGTGGGCGGCACCACCTCCGGATATTCGCTGATCGGCAGCCGCGACATCGCGATCAGCCCGATGATGAAAATCACAATGGAGAGCACCCCCGCGAAAATCGGACGGCGGATGAAGAAGTGTGAGAAGTTCATATCAGTTTCTTTGGAATCTGGAACTTGGAGTTTTGTAGCTTTTCATGCCGTGTCACCGGCGTCGGCTCTGCAGTTTGGGAGTCAGCGTCTCGCAACTCGCGGACCTTCGCCGCCCGCCACCTCCTCCTGCGGTGTGACCGGCATGCCCGGACGAACGCGCGCCAGGCCGTTAACCACAATTTTCTCGCCCGGCTGCAAGCCGGAACGAATGACACGCTTGCCGCCGATGACCGGACCGAGTTGCACCGGCTGATACTGCACCGTGTTCGTCCGAGTCAGCGTGAGCACATATTTTTGCGCCTGGTCGGTGCCGATGGCGCGCTCTTCCACGAGCAAGGCGGGATGACGCTCGCTCAGAGGCACGCGGATGCGCGCGAACAGTCCGGGCACGATGCGGCTGTCGGCGTTGGGAAACACGACGCGCAGGAGAATGCTGCCCGTGTTGGGATCGAGGTGATTGTCGAACGATTCGATGTAACCCTGATGCGGGAAACCTTCCTCGTCGGCAAGCTGCAGGTCGACCGGAATCCGGCCGGCCCCGTTGGTTTCGAGTTTATTGGCCAGCGCCAGCGCATTGAATTTCAGCAGGGAATTTTCATCGATATCCGCATACACGTAAATCGGGTCCACGGAAACAAGGGTCGTGAGCAAGGTGGTCATACCGGAGACGCCGCTCACGTAATTGCCCTCGGTCAAAAGGGCGCGGCTGACGCGTCCGTTAATGGGGGCGCGGACCTGGGTGTATTCGAGGTCCAGCTTCGCGGAATCCAGCGCCGCCTGCGCCGCCAGCAACGCCGCCCTGGCTTCCTGGTAACGCGCCTGCCGGGCCTCGGATTCTTCGGTGGAGATGGCCTTGTTCGCCAGGAGTTGCGGCGTGCGGTCGGCTTCGCGCCTGGCATTTTCCAGACGGACATTCGCCTGCTCGAACTCCGCCTGCCGGCGGTCGAACTCGGCCTGGTGCCAGCGCGGGTCAATGACGAACAGCACGTCGCCTTTCCTGACCAGTTGACCCGACTGGAATCGCACCTCCTGGATGTAACCGGAGACGCGAGGACGCACTTCGACCGATTCCACGGCCTCGGTCCGGCCGGTGAACTCGTCCCATTCGATCACTTCTTTGCGTTCGACCTGGGCGACGGTGACTGAAGGAGGCGGGGGCGGTTGCTTGGCGGCGCGGGGACTGCAGCCGGCGAACAACACGAGCATTGCCCCCAGGACAAGGCAGAGATTCAAGCGGAACAAGAGGGTCATAAGTTTCAAGTGATAAGGTTTTCAGTTTCGTGGGTTCGGAGACCCTGATGGGTCACGCAGAGAACGACAGAATGGGTTCCGTACGCCGGATCGATTCCTGGCGCGCGTGCCACTCCGCGACAGCGCGCGCCTTCTCCCAGGCGAGCACCGGGAAAAGCAAGTGCGCAAATCCGGTCTGCCAGGCCATCGCTTCAGCCTCGTTCAGGGCGAGTTGGAAAAGGTGCGGCTGCTGTTGGATCAGAGGTGAGAACTCCTGTTCGATCATCGCGCGGGCGTCCGCAACGCCATCGCGCGCGTTCCACAATGCCTGACGAATGGCAGTGTTCATTTGAGTTTGGCCGGTTAAGTCGGTTCGATTTGCATTCATACCCGTTGACAGTAGTAGTTGTCCGTTTAGTCAAATAAATATGCAAAAAAATTGGTTCGGTTATGCAGGTGCTGGGACCGGGTCTTTTGCTCCCAGCAGTTCGAAGGTCCCGCGAATCGCCTCGCGGAGCACCCCCAGGTCATTCTGAATGCGGGCCTGGGTGAGCAACCCTTCGTAATAGACAAAGAGCATCCTGGCTTTGGCGGCGGCGTCCGGCGCGTGAATAAGCCCGGCGCCATGGGCTTCGCGGATGGCCGATTCCAGATACCTCCGCTTGTAGTCGAGGATCTCTTGAATCTTTTTCCGCAACCGGTCCTCCTGAGTGCTGACTTCGGATCCCAACGTGAACAGCGGACAACCCAGCACGCATCCGCATTTGCTTTTGATTTCGGCCTGAAAACGGTAGGCGTATTCGCAATAGTTGCGGAGCCGTTCCAGCGGCGCAATGGTCGCGGATAATAAAACGTCCCTTTCTTGACCCCGGCCTTCTCGCAAATCTGGTCGATGGTTGTCCTCCCGTAGGAACCCGTCCAGATCAGTTCCCGGACCGCTTCCATCAATCTCTCTTTGGCATCACTCATTCGACCCATATACAAAGTTTCTTTTTTGCAGTCTGCACCCGGACTTTCCGCGAATATGCGAGCAATTTACCGAACTAGACCAAATAGTCAACTATTTTTTTTTTTAGCAATGAAAACTGAACCTGTGAACCGGGTGGGGCAAGACTCCGTCGAGCCCTAATTCCATCCATTGGAAATTGGAAGTCAGGGCTCGACGGAGTCTCGCCCCACCGTGCATGGCCCAACTCACATCCAATTTCCAGAGGTGTTCCCGTTCCCATGAACCCGACTTGCAAGTCGTTGAAATGGACGAAGCAATCGAAATCGGTTCATGGGCCGTGAGCAGGTCCGAAAGGAACACCGGGCTTTCCATGAGCGCCCCCTCTGGTGTAGAATGAGTCGCCCTGGCCGGTTCGACAACGCGCCGAACGCCCGCTGAACCGGTCGATTTCAGCTCGCAAATTCGCCCCATCATTTCGAGCAAATGCTTCAGTTGCCACGGACCGGATGAAAGTTCGCGCAAGGCCAAACTTCGACTCGATGTCAGAGAAGAGGCCATCAAGGATCGCAAAGGCACGCGCGCCATCGTGCCGGGCGTTCTGGAACAGAGTGAACTGGTCCGCCGCATTACGGCCACGGACCCGGACGACAAAATGCCACCGCCCAAAACAGGTCGCACTTTGTCTGCTGTGGAAATTGACCTCGTCAAACGCTGGATTCAACAGGGAGCTCCCTACTCGCCGCACTGGGCCTTCGTGAAGCCAGAACGCCCGCCGTTACCCAAAGTCCAAATGAAATCCTGGCCGCGCAACGGCATCGACTTCTTCATTCTGGAAAAACTCCAAAGAAATGGATTGAAGCCGTCGCCGCCAGCCGACCGTTACGCGTTGGTCCGCCGTCTGGCACTCGACCTGACTGGGCTGCCGCCGACGCCGGCGGAAGTGGACGCGTTCGTGGACGAGAAGCAACTCGACGCCTACGAACGAATGGTGGACCGGCTGCTGAGTTCGCCCGCTTATGGCGAACGCTGGGCCCGGGGCTGGCTCGACCTGGCGCGTTATGCCGATTCCGCAGGTTACGGCTCCGACCCGCTTCGTCCGAACGTCTGGCCGTGGCGCGACTGGGTGATCCGCGCGCTGAACGACAACCTGCCTTACGACCGGTTCACGATCGAACAAATCGCGGGCGACCTTCTTCCCCAAGACCCGAATTCCGAGAACCAGGACCCCGTCATTGCCTCGGCGTTTCATCGCAACACCATGACCAACACCGAGGGCGGCACTGACGACGAGGAGTTCCGCGTCGCCGCCGTGAAAGACCGCGCCAACACCACCGCGCAAGTCTGGATGGGCCTTACCATGGGATGCGCGCAATGCCACACTCACAAATACGACCCCATCACCCAGCGCGAATACTATCAGTTCTTCGCCTTCTTCAATCAGACCGAGGACAACGACCAGCCCGACGAGCGTCCCACATTGCCGCTGCCGACGAAAGAGCAGCGGGAGAAAATGGACCAACTCAGGACGCAGATTGCGGAATTGGAAAATGCGCGAAAGAAAACGACGCCCGAATTCGAGGCGGAACTTGCCGCGTGGGAAAAGGCCCAGGCGCAAGACATCGACTGGGTTCCGCTCGAACCCTCCTCCTTCAGATCTTATGAAGGCGCGACGCTGAGCAAACTGTCGGACAATTCCATCCTTGCGGCAGGCAACTCGCCGGAACGGGATACTTACATCGTCAAAGCGCGAACCCCGTTAACCAATATCACCGCGGTTCGCCTCGAATTGTTGCCGGACGAAAGTCTGCCGAAGCAAGGCCCTGGACGCGGCCTTGAATCGGGCAAAGCTGTGTTGACCGAGCTTCAACTCGCGGTGCGCTCGCCGAAGACAGAGCCGCCGCGCGCTCGGTTCATCCGCATCGAGTTGCCCGGCGCGCAGCGCGTCCTTTCTCTGGCGGAGGTCCAGGTTTTCGACGAGCGCGAAAACCTGGCGCCCAAGGGCACGGCCCGCCAGTCGAGCACCCGCGGCAGCGCGGAAGCCGGCCGTGCCATCGACAACAACACAGACGGCAACTTCGACGCGGCCTCCACCACAATGTCCGGAGCCCAGGATAATCCCTGGTGGGAACTCGACCTCGGCACCGACACGCCGCTCGAAGAAATCGCCATCTGGAACCGCACCGACCGCGGTCTGGGCACGCGCCTCGCCGATTTCAAGGTGCTCGCGCTCGACGCGCAGCGCAAGACGGTCTGGGAACGCAACATCAACGCGGTGCCCAGTCCGGTCGCGCGCTTTCGCGTTCCCGCGGAGAAAGAAGTCAAACTTCAGAACGCGTCCGCCGACTTCAGCGAAAGCGGTTTCGCGGTTTCCAGAGCTGTCGATGGCAATGCCGATGCGAAGAACGGCTGGGGCATCGGCGACAAAACCGGCCGCGCGCACGCGGCCTCGTTTGAACTCGGAGGCAATCCAATCCAGGAGCCGGATTCGCTGCTGATTTTCACGCTGGTGCAGAAATTCGGGACGCAACATACCCTCGGCCGTTTCCGTATTTCAGCGACCACGCAACCTCCGCCGGTTCGCGAATTGCCTGAAAACATCAAAGAGATTCTCGCGGCCAAACCGGAAGAAAGAAGCGACAAACAACGCGACGAACTGGCAAATTACTTCCGCGACTTCGCGCCGTCGCTCGTCAAGATCGACGAAAGACTGAAGAAGCTGCGCAAGGAACTCGACGACATCAAGCCGGTCGCGCTGCCGGTGATGCGCGAACTGGCCGCCGACAAACGGCGCGAATCACATCTTTTGAACAAGGGGAACTTCCTCGATCCGGGCGAGAAAGTTGAGCCGGGCGTGCCGGCGTCGTTCCATCCATTTCCAAAAGACGCGCCGATGAACCGGTTCGGTCTCGCGCAATGGCTGATGAGCCGCGACAATCCGCTCACGGCGCGCGTCGCCGTAAATCGTCTTTGGGCGCAGCTCTT
>QHPW01000038.1:0-9086 GCA_003219675.1 Verrucomicrobiota bacterium | reverse complement strand
GATGGTAATGAGCGCGAGCTATCAGCAATCCTCGCGCGTCACGCCGGAATTGTTGGAAAAGGACCCGCGCAACCGGCTGTTATCGCGCGGGCCTCGACGCCGTCTCGACGCCGAGATGGTCCGCGATGAAGCGCTCGCGCTCAGCGGCCTGTTGAGCCGCAAAGTCGGCGGGCCATCCGTTTACCCGTGGCAACCCGACGGTCTTTGGCGCGCGGCGTTCAACGGCGAACGCACCTGGGCGACGAGCAAAGGCGAGGACCGCTATCGCCGCGGCCTCTACACCTTCTGGCGCCGCACCGTGCCGTATCCCAGCATGGCCACGTTCGACGCCCCGAGCCGCGAGACCTGCACCGTACGCCGCATTCACACCAACACGCCGCTACAAGCCTTCGTGACGCTCAACGACCCGGTGTATGTCGAAGCCTCGCAAGCCCTCGCCCGCCGGCTTATGAGCGAAGGCGGCCAGAGCGTCGCCGATCGCGTTCGTTACGGCCTGCGACTCTGCCTGGTGCGTCCGCCGAAAGAAGAGCAAGTCAGAACGCTCGTGGAACTTTACGAAAAAGAACTCGCTCAATACCGAGGCAACGAAACGGACGCGAAGAAACTGGCGACCGAACCGCTCGGCCCGTTGCCGGAAAATCTGAGCGTTGCCGAAGCCGCCGCCTGGACCTCGGTGGCGAATGTATTATTGAATTTGGACGGAGTGCTGACGAAAGGATGAACATCACTGTTGTCGCTGTCAGAACTATGCGCAGGGCCGTGCCATTTTTCCTCTGTTTTTTCCTCGTTGCCTGCATGCCGACCATCACCAGGAGGGAATACGATCAGAAATGCAAAGAGTCTGTGAATTTGCACAACACGCTTACTGGCCAGGTTTACTACCAAGGCTCGAAAGACGGATATGACTATTTTTTGTTTGAGCCATTCGGCGCGATCTCTCATCACGCTCGCGTGAAAGAGGGAGATGTGGCATTGAAGAAACGGATTCCTTACAGTGGTGACAGAAGCAAGTGGGTTGTTGCATACCCGGACTGGTCGGGTGTCACAAACATGGTCATTCAGACAGATGCAACGAACAGATAATTAGGGTGTTCACGGCGGATTTTCGTATGGCGAAAGTGGTCGCTTCAGCGTATAAGTGAGCTATGAGTCTGGCAGAATTGAAGCGTGAGGTGTCCGGGCTTTCTCTGACCGAGCAGGCCGAGTTAGTCGCCTTTATCAATGACCAGCTTCACCCTTCGGATCCCGCTTATCGGCGAGAACTGGCGCGGTTGCTGGACGATCAGGATCGCCACAATTGGGTCCGTTGGGATGACGTTAAACGGGAGGCGGCACGCTGAACCGGCATGCCGTCGAAACAGCAGTCAGTCATTTGATGGTGAAGATGCTCGACTTTCATCTCGAACACACCCGCGCCCTCACGCGCCGGCAATTCTTTTGTCAAACCGGCCTGAGCCTCGGCGCCGTTGCCCTCGGCGGTTTGCTTTCGCGCGACGGTTACGCCGGTGTTGCGCCCCCGCTCAAAACCGCCAATCCGCTCGCGCCGAGGAAACCGCATTTCGCCCCGAAAGCGAAGTCCATCATTTACCTCGATATGTCCGGCGCGCCGCCGTCGCTCGACATGTTCGATTGGAAGCCGAAGCTCGCCGAGCTGAACCTGAAGCCGTGCCCCAAGATGCTCGGCTCGCCGTACAAGTTTGCGCAATATGGCAGCAGCGGCGCGTGGGTCAGCGAGTTGCTGCCCCACTTCACCGAAATTGTGGACGACGTCGCCCTCATCAGGTCGATGTGGACCGACCAGTTCAATCACGCGCCGGCCGAGCTGTTCATTTATACCGGCTCAGCACGCGCCGGCGCGGCGTCGATGGGCTCATGGCTCACGTACGGTCTCGGCACCGAGAACCAGGATTTGCCGGGCTTCGTCGTGCTGCTTTCCGGAGGCACCGACCCGACGGGCGGCAAGAGCCTTTGGGGCAGCGGCTTTTTGCCTTCGCTTTACCAGGGCGTGCAATGCCGCTCGGCGGGCGAACCGATCCTGTTCGCGAACAATCCGGCGGGCATGGACCGCGCCAGCCGGCGACGGACACTCGACGCGCTGGACAAGCTCGATGAAATCGAAGCGAAACAGTTCGGCGACCCGGAAACCGTGACGCGCATCGCGCAATACATCCACGAGATGTACGGCACGAAACCGGGCGAGGCCAGTTTTGCGAACAACTGTCTGCTGGCGCGGCGGCTCGTCGAACGCGGCGTCCGCTACGTGCAGCTTTACGATTGGGGCTGGGACATCCACGGCACGGGCCCGGGGGACGATCTGCTCAATCAATTCCCGAAGAAATGCCGCGATGTGGACCGCGCCTGCGCTGCGCTGATCAAAGACCTGAAGCAACGCGGCCTGCTCGAAGAAACGCTGGTGATCTGGGGCGGCGAATTTGGCCGCACCCCGATGAACGAGGCGCGCGGCGGTTCGATGTTCCTTGGCCGCGATCATCATCCGCACTGTTTCACGATCTGGATGGCCGGCGGCGGCATTCAGCCCGGCATCGTTTATGGCGAGACCGACGAACTCGGCTACAGCGTCGTGAAAGACAAGGTCTCCGTGCGCGATCTGCAGACAACCATCCTTCATCTGATGGGTCTGGACGCGCATCAACTCAACTACCGGTTCCAGGGTTTGAATCAGCGGTGCTGGCCTGATTCTCAAGTAAAAACTGTTGCAGCCATCGCCCGCAAGGTACATTGTCGCTTCACGAACCCATGAAAGCGCCGCGTGCCTTCACTTTAGTAGAGCTTCTGGTCGTTATCGCCATCATCGCGATTCTTGCGTCACTTCTCCTGCCGGCGCTGTCGAAGGCCAAAGAGAAAGGCCGATCGGCGAGCTGCATCAACAGCCTTCGGCAAATGGGAATCGCTTCAAAACTGTACGCGGACGATCATGAGGGGAGGTTTTGCTTCACGTTCCAGGTCCGCGGCAACAATGTGTTCCGGAAGGCCTGGTTTAACTTTCTGCAACCTTACCAGCAAACAACCAACCTCCTGCTTTGTCCCAGCAAAACGAAGAAGTTCAAGGAGCTGGTGGCCCTCTATCCCAGCGAAGTCGCCGACAAAGCGATCTCCAATTACTCGATGAACTTTTCACTCGGCGGTTGCGACTGGCCGGGCATCTGGGATGTGAAGAACTGGCCTCCGGTCAAAGACTCCGCGGTCAAAGGCCCGTCTTCGACCATTCATCTCACTGATGGCGGCACCCAACCGACGAATACGAAAGATCCTCTGAAATGCGTCACCGCGCAGTCGCCGGAAAAACCGGGCTGCTGGATCGTGCACGATCCAGCCAACGACGCGCCCTGTACCGGCTGCGTCACCTCGCAAGGGGATCCGAACTGGGGCGGGCCGCATCTGCGGCACAACCAGCGCAGCAACGCGGCGTTTGTCGATGGCCACATCCAGGCGTTGAAAGCTTCGCAGTGGTATTGGGCCGGGACTCCGTGGCTCAAACCTTCCATTGGCGGCGAGCAATAGTGCCGCGTTTCCGCGCTTCAAGACTGTTCAGTGCCGTGCCGCGAGTTTTAAACCGCGGCTGCGACCAAATCTCCCACTTGCGAAGTGGAGTAACCCATCTTGCCGGCGGCCAGGCTCTTGATTTTTTCGCGCGTGATTTTGATGACGGCGCTTTCAATGGCTGCGGCCGCCGCGGTTTCGCCCAGAAAATCGAGCATCATCTGGCCCGCGCAAATCGCCGCCAGCGGGTTGATCACCCCCTGGCCGGTGTATTTCGGCGCGCTGCCGCCAATGGGTTCAAACATGCTGGTGCCGCCCGGATTGATATTGCCGCCGGCCGCGATGCCCATGCCGCCCTGCACCATGGCGCCGAGGTCGGTGATGATGTCGCCGAACATGTTGTCGGTCACGATGACATCGAACCACTCGGGATTTTTCACAAACCACATCGTGGTCGCGTCCACGTGCGCGTAATCGCGCTTCACGTCCCGGTAGTCCTTCTGGCCGATTTCATGGAAGGCGCGTTCCCACAGATCGAAGGCGTAAGTCAGGACGTTGGTCTTGCCGCAGAGTGTCAGCTTTTTCTCTTTGTTGCGCCGGCGCGCGAACTCGAAGGCGAAACGCAGACAACGCTCGACCCCGCGACGGGTGTTGATGCTCTCCTGCACGGCGATCTCGTGCGGCGTGCCTTTGAAGACAAAACCGCCGGAGCCGGTGTAAAGTCCTTCGTTGTTCTCGCGCACGACGACGAAATCGATGTCGGCCGGCCCTTTGTCTTTCAAAGGGCAGAAACGTTCGTCGTAAAGTTTGACCGGCCGCAGGTTGATGTATTGCTCCAGCTCGAACCGGAGGCGCAGCAAAATTCCCTTCTCCAGGATGCCCGGTTTCACTTCGGGATGGCCAATCGCGCCCAGCAGAATGGCGGGAAACCTCCGGAGCTCACTCACGACACTGTCCGGCAGCGCTTCGTTGGTGCGCAAAAAACGCTCCCCGCCGAGATCGTATGGGGTGTAGTTGAGTTTGAGCGAAAATTTCCTGGCAGCCGCGTCGAGAACCTTGATGGCCTCGCGCACGACTTCCGGCCCGGTCCCATCTCCGCCAATGACTGCAATGTTGTAGCTTTTCATCAGGTCTGTGTCGTTGCCCGCCGGTTGTGCGAGAGTGGGATGCTAATGCTTCGCGGCGGACTGGCAACGGAATTTTGCAATGCGGAGCGCACGCGCCAGGGTCGTTTCTTTTGCGAAGGCGAAGCGTTGGAGTTAATGCTTTAGCAGGTGAGCGGCCCGGAGAAGCCTGAAGGCTGAACTCCAACAATGTTCGCTGCACAACTGAATCAATACCCCGGCTGCATATTTACGCTGACCATTCGCGGCGCGACACGGGTCAGCTCCTTGCCGTGTTTGTCATAGGCAATGCCGAACAAATGAAACGTGCCGGGCGCGGCCAGGTCGTTCGGCCACTGCGCGACGGCGCGCTGGAACTCCAGACCGCAGATCACCGGTTACATGGCCATTCCTCCAAATCACGCCGATCTGTTCGGCGTGATTTGGAGGAATGGCCATGTAACCGGTGATCTGCGGTCTGGAGTTCTGTGTCCAGGCCGTGTCGCACCGAACCGGCGTGATGACCGGACCGCATGCCTTCCACAACGACGGCGCCAGTTTCTCCACCAGTTGGATTTTGCCGAGGTTCGCCGGTTGTTGCACCGACAACGGACTGCCGTAAGCGAACGTTCGGAAGATGCGAGGCCCGCCGTCGCTGTAACATAGCTCCGCGTCGAGCGCGATGACTTCGTTAAGCTTCGGTTTGAAGTCCGGAAAATTCGCCCACGGCAGTTTGAATTCGACCTCCATGCCGCGTCGAGTCCGGCGGGCACCGACTTCGATCATGATCTTTGGAATGGCGTTGAGGTAGCCGGGCCGGAGACAGAAGCGACCCTGAATATTTGTGCCCTTCAACCCGGTCCAGTAACAATGCACCGCGCCGGGATTCGCGTTGGTCGGCCAGGCCTGGCTGCGAAAATTCTCGTCCTGTCGCGTGTCGAAGTACCATTCTACCGCGTCGCCTTCCCACAGGTGGTTGTCGTCCGCAAAATTGGCCGGCGCTTCGTCGAGCGTGCGCAGACCGGCGTAGAACGCTTCGTCATCCCACAGGTAAAAGAACTGCACGGCGCGGTTGCGCAGCGTCTTCGCGTCAAAGCTGAAATACTCGACCGGCGTGCAAAAGGCGTCTTTGAACTCGGCGAGGTCACCGTCGATTTTCATGTTCTTCGGCGCGCGGGTCGCCAAGCCGCGAACACCCGGAGCGAGCTGGCCCGTTTGTGCCGGCGCCGGGAGGACCAGGACGAAAGTCGTCAGCAGCGCGACAAACCAGAGTGGCCGCGGGCGACGGAAGGGAAGGCCGGTTTTCATCCGGCTATTCAGCCACAGATTGAATGCGGATGGAACACGGATTTTGCTCTCCGCGAATCGAGGCAAATTCAGTGACAGGACGACAGATCAAACCGCACATTCCTCAATTTGCACCCGCTAGCATGTAGCAGGCGAGCTGGCGTCCGTCGCGCACGTACAGTTTGCCGTCGGCATACGCGGGAAAGCTCCAGGTGTTGCCGCAGACCTGCGCGCGGCCCAGTTCGGTGTATCTGGCCGGGTTTGCCGCGAGCAGCAGCAAAGTGCCGTCCTCGGTCAGCACCAGGAGATTTTTCCCGGCAACGATCGTGGATGAATAGTCCTTTTTGCCCTGACCGAAGCCGGGCTGAGACCACTTGAGCCGGCCGGTGTTCGCGTCGAGGCAAACGTAATCCCGGTTCGCGCCCTGATTGTAGAGGTAATCACCGACCGCCACCGCTGTGCCGAGATTGGTCTTCAGGTCCTTGTTGGCCCAGGCCTCAACCGCTTTGAACCTGTCGCCCTCCTTGACGATTTTGAAGCAGAGGGTGCCGAAGCTGTGCGAGTTCACCGTGACGCTGTCGCCCACGATGACCGGCGAACAGGCGTGGCGCTTGGCATCGGTTTTCAACGGAACGCGCCAGAGGATTTTCCCATCCCCGGGCTCATAGCCGGCCAGTGAATCTGCGGAGAGGTAAACGACCTGTCGAACGCCCGCCAGCGTGGCGATGATGGGCGAGGAATAGGCCGCTTCGTCGTCGCCGGATTTCCAGGTCACTTTGCCGGTCAACTTGTGCAACCAGACCAGGGTCCCGCCGTCGGTGGCGCCGACGGGCACAATCACGGAGTCGCCATCAATGACACCGGAACCATCGTTGCCCCGGCGCGTCGCCGTGCCGGCGTTGGCTTTGGAACCGAGAAACTTGACGCCGAAATCCTTTTCGAAGCTCGTCCCCCAAATGACTTTGCCGTCGGCAAGGCTGAGGCAACGAAACTCGCCGTTGCAGGACTGCACGTAAACGCGATCGCCGTCGAAGAACGGTGTGCTGCGGGGACCGGCGCCCCACTCGTCCTCGAAGCGGTCGGCAAAGGGAACGTTCCAAACTTCCCTCCCAGTCTTCGTGTCGATCAGATGAGCGACCTCCTGCCTGCCGTTTTCGTCGAGATAGACCAGTTTGCCACTCACGACGACCGGTGAGGAAAACCCGCCACCGACCGGGATTTTCCACACCGGTTTGAGTTCGCCCGGCAAAGAGGCCGGGACTGGCTCGGCGTCAGGGACGCGACAATCGCGAAATCTCCCAGAGAAAGAATGATTACACCGAAGCCAACACTCCGCAGATGAAATTTCATGATGAGTCGCCCTTTCATGGTCACCAGGACCCTTCCACCAACAGCGTCGTTGCATTCCTGGCAAGATTGTCCGCCAGCAGCGGGAGCGCCTGCCGCTCCGCGCTGGGCAGGTCGGAGCCGACGCGCACGGTCGTGCGGCCCGTGACTTCGCGGTCGAGAACCACCTTGCCGGTGCTGCGCTCCGTCGCTGTCAATTTTACGGTGAGCGTCACCTGGTAATCGCGCACCGTAAGAATATCGTTCGGCTGGAAGGAAACGCCTTGCCGTTCGTATTTCAGAATCGCGCCGTCGACGATGAGGTCGCCTTCCCCGCGCGTGTTGAGTTTGTAGGTGCCGTCCTGCTGCAGGTCCTTGCGCAGCGCGTGGTTGAGCGCTTCCGCCAGCCGCGGTTCCAGTGTTTTGTTCTCAAAGAAATTCACCTGGATCGTTTTGCCGCGAGTCAACTCCGGATTCGCGGGGCCGAGCCGATAGCCGGCGCAGCCGAAAAATCCCAGCGCCAGAGCAGCGACAAAGGACAGTGAAAGCAGACGCATGTTATTTTTGTGCGGTCCGTGTCTCCGCCCGTTTCTTGATCGCTCCTTGAGGTAAGCCTCGTTGTAATAAACCAGCGCGCCATCCCACCGTCCCTTCTTTTCGTAGAACCGGGCGATTTCGAAGCTGCCGCGCGCCTGTTCGGTTTTGAGCTCGCCAATCATTCTTTGCGCCTCCGGAGCACGCGAGTCACCCGGATACAGACCCATGAAATCGCTGAACGTGGCAATGGCCTGGCCGGCGACGCTTTGGTCGTATTCGGCTTTTCGCGCCTGTTTGTAGTAAGCGCGTCCGGCCTTGAAGAGCGCTTCGGCGGCGATGGCCTTGTTCTCGCGATAACGGTCAGCGGCGGTTTCATACGCTTTGACCGCTTCGCGAAACGGGTCCACGCGGTTGAAAAAGCTGACCTGATTTTCGCGGGCGCCGCCGATGTTCATTTGGGCGCGCGCGGCGACTTCGCTGTAAGGACCGTTCTTGATCAGTTTTTCATACATGCCGACCGTCCGGTCCATGGATGGAAAGAACGGAATGTAACCCCACAACCTGAACCACTGGCCGGCCAGGAATCGGTTGGCGATTTCATACTGGCGCGTGAGCACTTCCTGGTAATTATCGATCTTGGGGTATTTTTCGAGAAGCTTTTGATATTCCCTGAAGGCGCGTTCGTCCAGGCGCCTTTCCTCGTAGCAGCGACCCAGAAGATATTGGGCTTTGGGAGCGTAGTCGGAGAGCGGCCAGACCTTGACGGTTCGGTGCGCGGCTTTGAAGGCAGTGGAAACATCCTTTTGGTCAAAGGCGGTTTGCGCGACTTCGAGCTGGTCCCTGGCGCGGGTACGGACCCACTTGCCGCCTCCCACCGGTTCATAGACCCAGCCTTCGCCCGGACGATAGACCAGCGGCGCCGGGCTGGTGCAAGGGAACGCCAGAACGCAAAAAGCGATCAACACCAGGCGAACACACCAACGGTTCATAGGCGCAAACCGTAACGAACCGCCAAAACCAAGTCAAGGGACGGAGGCGGGCGCGGCGGGCGCTTCCCGTTTTCCTGAAGACCGGTCCATTTCCGTCGAGGAAGGAAAGAGCGGCGCGAGGAATAACGCCACTGTGATCGTCACCAGTGTTCCGATCAAGGTGAACCACGGCCAGAATATCTTCTCCTTCAAAAGAGTGTTGGTGTTGAGGAGGATCATGACAGCCAGTGAGGCTGTCATTCCCACGATGACCGGCACGCCACGGCCTTTCTTCCAGAAAACAGCCAGCAGCAGTCCTCCGAGGAGCGCGCCGCTGGTCAAACCCCGCAAAGCAAACGCCGCG
>QHPW01000223.1:722-5557 GCA_003219675.1 Verrucomicrobiota bacterium | reverse complement strand
GATGTTGCGCAGTTCCAGCAGATCGCTGGTAACAATGAAATCCCAGTAATACTGGCGTATTTCCTCCTGCAGATGGGTGATGCGCTTCTGCGCGCGCTGCAGCCGCTTGTTGGTTCGCACGATGCCGACGTAATCCCACATCAGCCGGCGGACTTCGTCCCAGTTGTGCGACACCACGACCAGTTCGTCCGCGTTGGTCGCATGACCGGATTGCCACGGCGGAATTTTCGCACCCACCGGCGGCAGCGGTTTGGCGATCACCTTCATCGCCGCCCGATGCGCGCACACCAACGCCTCGAGCAAGGAATTGCTCGCCAGCCGGTTCGCCCCGTGCAAACCGGTGCAGGCCACTTCGCCAACGGCGTAAAGCCCTGCGATTTCCGTTTCGCCATCGACGTTCGTCCATACGCCGCCGCATTGATAATGCGCCGCCGGGACGGCCGTAATCGGCTCCCGGGTAATATCGATCCCGTAACGCAGGCAGGTCTGATAAATGTTCGGAGAACGTTCGACGACGAACTGCGCGGGCTTGTGCGTGATGTCGAGCAGAACGTGGTCGGCGCCGCTCTTTTTCATCTCGTTGTCAATGGCGCGGGCGACCACGTCACGCGGCGCGAGCGACTTAAGCCGATGAAATTTGTCCATGAACTCAACGCCTTCGACCGTCTTGAGCACACCGCCCTCGCCACGCACGGCTTCACTGATGAGAAACGACTTCGCACTGGAATGATAAAGGCACGTCGGGTGAAACTGGACGAACTCCATGTTTGCGATGGCCGCTCCGGCGCGATACGCCATCGCCACGCCGTCGCCGGTCGCGATGTCCGGATTGGTTGTGTAGAGATAGACCTTGCCGCAGCCTCCCGTGGCCAACAGGACTGCGCGGGCGGCGAAGGTCTCGACCTGACCGGTTCTTCGATCCAGCACGTAAACGCCCGCGCAACGGTTCACGCAGCGCGGGCTTCCATCCTTTCCCTCTTTTTCCGCAGCAATCGAAGCGGAACTTGCCTCAGAACTCCGGATACTTCAAAGATCTCGATGTTCGGCCGCTGAGCGATGGCCGAGAGCAACGCGCGCTCAATTTCGCGGCCGGTGACATCCTTGGCGTGGAGGATGCGGCGCTTCGAGTGTCCTCCTTCCCGGCCCAAATCCAGCTCGCGCGCGCCGTTCGGTCTCGGGCCTTCCCGCTCGGAAAACTTCATCCCCAACTCGATCAATTCCGCGATTCGCTCCGGCCCTTCCTGAACAATCGTGCGAACCACTTCCTCTTTGCACAGTCCCGCGCCCGCTTGCATCGTGTCGCGCACGTGCAATTCGAACGAGTCCTCCTTCGAGGTGACCGCCGCGATGCCTCCCTGCGCATAATTGGTGTTTGACTCGGCGCGATTTTTCTTGGTGATGATGGCCACCCGCCCGTGCGGCGCGACCTTCAGCGCGAAGGTCAGCCCGGCGATGCCACTGCCCAGGACGAGGAAATCGAATCGTTTCATTCGTCAATTATCCCTGCGTTATTCGTTAAAGAGTTAAATCGTTAACCAGTTGAATCGCGACGGCTCAAGTTTGCATCGACGTTTTAACGTTTGTAACGATTCAACGACTCACAGTCGCCCATTATCAATCAACCTCGTCTTCCCCACAAACACCGCCAATGCCAGGTGCGTGCCGCGTTTGACCCGAGCGACGGGTAGCAACGTTTCCGGATCAAGGAACTCGATGTAATCCACCCGCGCCGCCGGACGCGTCTCGATCAGCCATTTCAACTCGGACTTCAACCGGCTCGCCGGGATTGCCTCTCTCGAGGCCCGCACCGCTTGTCGGGCCAACTGGATTGACTGCCACAACACCATGGCCTGTTCGCGCTCCGCGGCCGACAAGTATTTATTCCGCGAACTCAGCGCGAGGCCATCGGTTTCGCGGACGGTTGGCGCAACGACAATTTTCACCGGAAAATTCAGATCGCGCACCAGGCGCTTCACCACGGCTGCCTGCTGAAAGTCCTTGGCACCGAACACCGCGACATCCGGCTGCACGAGGTGGAACAGTTTTGCAACAATCGTCGTCACGCCGCGAAAATGCGCGGGCCGCGACTCGCCTTCCATCCCGCGCGAAAGGTTCTCTTCAACGACATAAGTGCTCGGGTGCAAACTCACGGGCGAGACGCCCGTGCCACTATACATCTGCTTGTCCCCGGGCACGAACAACACGTCCACGCCGGCGTCACGACAGAGCTTTTTGTCGCGCGGCAGATCGCGCGGATAATTGGCGAGGTCTTCGGTCGGCGCAAATTGAGCCGGGTTCACGTAAATGCTGACGACCACGACGCCGCGTTTGCCGACGTGTTGCCGCGCTTTGCGGACCAGGCTGAGGTGTCCTTCGTGCAAATAGCCCATGGTCGGCACGAAGCCTATCGGTGTCCCCCGCCGTTTCCATTGCAAAGCCAGCCGTTGCATCGCCGACACCGAGGTCACGATTCGCATGGAGGCAAGTTAGCGGCGTGAGCAAGACTCTGTCGAGCCGCCAGATGGCCGGCGCGAGCGAAAGGCTCGTAGCGCAGCCATCTTGGCTGCCGGTTCTGCGGGCATCCTTGCCCGCAGAACACTTGGGCGGCAGGGTGCCGCCTGAACCGACAGGCGAGACGCCTGCCCTACGTTGTCGGCGTCGCGGTTCATGGCTCCAATTCGCGTCCAAAGCTTGGAGGTTCCTTGGACGCGTGAGCCGCGCGGGGCGAGACTCCGTCGAGCCCTGATTCCTGTCGTTGGCAGATCAGGGCTCGACGGAGTCTCGCCCCACCGTTCCTGGCGCCAGGCAGCGCGTCAAACGTTTAAGGAGTTCTCACGGCGAAGCCACTACACGATAAAAACGTTTCGCCGTGGCCTGCGTTGTGGCGTCGAGCTTCGCGCCGGTTGCGCTGGTGGCGAGGACATCGCCGGGTAGGTCTGCCCAATCCGGGTCGAACACGACGACATTTCGGTCCGCGCTCAAGACAGGATTCGCGGAAAGACAAAAACGCGAAGGCTTTGGGCCTTCGCGTTTTTAGCGCAATGAAGCACCAATATTATTTTTGAATGAATTGAATCCCCGCGCCTCGGGGCGACTCGTCCGCACAAGGCTGGTTGATCGGCGCGTCAGGGGTACGATCGTTCGGCCCGACCAGTTTGTTCGCCAGCAGATACGCCTCAACCTCCTCGCCGCTGATGTCCGCCAGCATGCGCCCGTCGATCTCCACGCACGGGCTGAGCAGTTGGCCGCTCTTCTCGATCATCTCCTGGCGTTGCGCCGGGTCGTTGATGATGTCGCGGTCCTGGTACGGCAGATCGTATTTCCTGAGCACGGCGCGCACGCCGTTGCTCCAGCCGCAGGTTGGTTTCAGATAGGCAATGATGTTCGGTTTGTTCATAGTTGTTAAAATTCGCCCTTAAACTGCCATAGCCTGTTCGTTTGGCAATACTTTCCTGAACCATTGCCGGTTTTTCCGTCAACCGAGCAAGCTGGGGACCGTCTGCCGGCTTATTTGCCGGGCACCTGCTCCAGATTCGCTGGCGCTGTGGCGGGTTTGCGATGAAAACGCGCCGCGAGATCGCTGAACAACGTGTAAGCCACGGGAATGACGAACAAGGTCAGGAAAGTGCTGGTCAGCATTCCGCCCACCACGGCAACGCCCATGGGGCGACGGCTCTCGGCGCCCGCGCCGAAGCCGATGGCGATGGGAAGAATGCCAGCGATGGTTGAAAAGGCGGTCATCAAAATCGGCCGCAAACGGACCAGGCCGGCCTGGATCATTGCCTGGTGCGAACCCAGGCCCTTGGCAACCTGCTGGTTCGCGTATTCGACGAGCAGAATCGAGTTCTTGGTGACCAATCCGATCAGCAGCACCAGGCCGATCTGACTGAACAGGTTGATGTTCATCGCGGGAATCGGAGGATAGAGACCCACCTTTCCGCCAAGGTCGAGCAGCCAGAGCAGGCCGAAAGCGCCAATCGCCGCCAGCGGCAACGCAAGCATGACGGTCAACGGATGCACCAGGCTCTCGAACTGCGCGGCCAGCGTCATATAGACAATCACCGCGGCCAGACCGAGCACCCACCAAACCTCGGTGCTGGCATCCTGGAGGTTTTTGGCGTCGCCACCCCACGCGTAAAGCGTTCCGGCCGGCAAATCCCGCGCCAGCATCTCTTCCACTTCTTTCACCACCGTCCCGATTGGCACCGCGCCGGGCGAAGCGGTGATGCTGGCGCTGCGCAGGCGCCCGTAATGATTGATCGCATTCGGCGCTGCGCCTTGCGTGCGCGTGACCACGCTGCTGAGCTGGATCATCTCACTCTTGTTGTTTCGCACAAAAATCCTGTCGAGGTCCTGCGGTGTCAAACGGGAGAGACGCTCGAGCTGCGCCATCACGTAGTACTCCTTGCCGCCGACTTTGATGCGGCTGAGGTCAAGACCGCCGAAAAGAATCTGCATGGTGCGGGAAATGTCCTCGATGCTGACCCCGAGCGTGGCGGCGCGGCTGCGATCAATGCTCACGCGCAGTTCCGGTTTGTTCACTTCGAAGCTCACATTGACGTTGCGGAGGTTGTTCATCCCGCGAATTTTGTTCGCGATGTCCTGCGCGACCCGATTCAGCGCGGCCAGGTCCTGATTCTGCAGGATCAGCTCGAACGGGGAATCACGAAAGCTGATTTCAATGGCCTTGGGCAGGTTGGCCAGCGAGATCGCTCCCTCGACCTCGCCAAAGAAGCGCTGTTGCACCCCGCCGGGACCCAGAACGATGTCCTGCACCGAACGCCGCCGCTCGCTCTTGTCCTTGAATCGCACGAAAATCACCCCGAAGTTCGCCT
>QHPW01000223.1:0-626 GCA_003219675.1 Verrucomicrobiota bacterium | reverse complement strand
TCCTGCGGCAGGAAGTCCTGTTCCAGCCCGCGATACGCCAGCACCATCACCACCAGCGTCCCGAGCGTCACCAACAGCATGACGACCCGATGCCGCAGCGCCCACTTGAGGCCGTTTCCGTAGGTATCGGCGATCCAATCGAAGCCGCGCTCGAAGAAGTTGAACAGCGGTCCGTGTTTCACGCCTTCGAGCGGCTTGAGGATGCGCGCCGCCATTGCCGGGGACAGCGTCAGGGCAACAAAGGCCGAGATCATCACTGCCCCGCAGACCGCGACGGCGAATTCGATAAACAGCCGGCCGGTGGTGCTTTTCTGAAACGCCAGCGGCGCGAATACGGCGACGAGCGAAATGGTGATGGCGATGACGGCAAAGCTGATCTCCTCCATCGCCTTGAAAGCCGCCTTCATGGGCGGCATTCCTTCTTCGACGTGCCGGTAGATCGCCTCCAACACCACGATGGCGTCGTCGACCACGATGCCGATCACCAACACCAGCGCCAGCATCGTCAGGATGTTCACCGAATAGCCAAACAGATAAAGGATCGCGAAGGCGCCGACGATGGAGACCGGGATGGCGACCGATGGAATAATCGTGGAGCGGAAGTCGCGCAGGAAAACGAAGATGAT
>QHPW01000222.1 GCA_003219675.1 Verrucomicrobiota bacterium | reverse complement strand
GCAAATCGGCGCAGCAGGTGCCCGTCCAGATCGAAGATGTCCACGAAGCCGTTGCCGGGACCGGGTTGATCATCTTCAAAGTCCGGCGCCTGCTGTTTTGCGAAGGTGACGAACAACACGCCGCCGAGATGAACAATGTTGAACGGGGCGAAGCCCGGATCCACGGCGGGGTCTGTGAATGCGCCCAACGAGTGCCAGGAGCCATCATACACCTCGACCCTGCCGCCACGGAAATTGGTCGCGTAAAGCCTGGGCCCTCCGCGGGAGCGCGCCAGGGCCACTCCTTTATAGACGGCGTCGGCGGCGGAGTTGTCCACGGCGACCACCGCTTCCGAGGCGTTGACGCGCGGGTTCCAGCCCATGATCTTGCCTTGTTCGGTGACGAAAAGGAGCCGGCTGGGCCGGGCGACGTGACCGCTCATGAGGCGAAAGGCATCCCCCCACCGGTTGATTTCAACGCCCGTGGGGTCTTCCTCAACCGCGATGGAGTCGGCAAGGCGTCGGCCGTCCGGTCGATAAAAGCCGGCTAGGCTGGATTCCGTCGCGCAGACGACGAGAGTGCCTTCCTCGCCGATGGCCAGGCCCCAAGCGTTCACGAGATTGGTGTCGGCATGCGCGGCCACATTGGGAAGGTCGGACACGAGGAGGGTTTCGAGGTAGTTTTGAGCGCTGAGCGCAAGGGTTTCCCCGAGCAGAATTGCGCCGAGGCTCGCGGCCCGGCGCAGGTTTCGTGAGAGGTTGGTCATGGATGTTTTCATACTTCATGCTTTTGGTTTTGCGTTTTGGCATACCGTTCGCGGAATGACGCCGGCAGACGATTGTGCGGAAATCCCGCCGTTTGTCGGGCGCGCACAGGATACGGGCGATTCAAATGCCGATCGACCCGGACGCTCTGCTTCGGTTTGCCTTTTATTAGGAGGTGCGAACCCGGCGATTTGTTTCCTGAATAATGCTCTGGAAATTAGCTTTGACATTGATCCGTTCGAGGCGGAACGTCGGCGGCATTATGCTGGTATTTCTCATCCACGTGCGGGACCCGCAGTTTTACGCCCTTCCGGCCAGGACGCGCGCCAAAAACGGCAGGATTCGAGTCATGGGTTTTCCACCCATCGGCATCATGTCGCTCTCGGCGGTGCTGAAACGGGAGGGCCATGAGTGCGTGACGTCGAAGAGATCAACCGGAAACAACCGGTTCTGGTGGGTTTGAGTTTCCTGAGTACGACCAGTTATCCGTACGCCAAAATCCTCGCGCGCCAGATCCGCGCAACCAACAGCAAGGTGAAACTCGCCTTTGGCGGGGTGTTCGCCAGTCTCAATGCGCCGCTGGTCAAACAACAATGCCCGGAAGTGGATTTCGTCTGTCGCGGCGATGGCGAGCAACTGCTCCTCGATCTGCTGAAGAACCTGGATGATCCGTCCGGCGTGGAGAGTGTGACCTGGGCAAAGGACGGCAGGATCGTGGACAACCCGAATCGAAAACCGGACCGCAATCTGGACCAGTGGCCGTTCCCGGACCGTGAAAGTCTGCCGCTGGACTTCGTGGAATCGATGCCGCTGGACGTGCCGGCGGTGCTGTCGCTGGAGCGGTTCACGACCATGCAAACCTCGCGCGGCTGTCCGTGGACGTGTGTCTTTTGCGACATCCCCATCTTCAACGAAGGCAAATGGCGTTCGCGGAGCCCGCAGCACGTTCTGGATGAGTTCAAGCAACTGCAGGAACAGGGATACGGCGCCGTTTATTTTGTGGACGACCACTTCCTGCTCCAGCCGAAACGGATCGAGGCGATCTGCAAAGGCCTGGTCGAGCAAGGCAACACGATTCAGTGGGGTTGTGAGGGACGCGTGGATTCCGTCGCGCAACATTTGTTTCCGGCGATGGCCAGGTCGCATTGCCGGACGCTGATGTTCGGGCTCGAGAGCGGCAGCCAGAAAATGCTCGATCGGCTGAGAAAGGAGCAGACGCTGGAAGAAATGGAAACCGCGGTCAGGAACGCCAAGAAGTCGGGGATTGAAATCGTGCACGGGTTTTTCGTGGTCGGCATCCCGGATGAGACGGTCGAGGACATGAAGGCAACCTTCGAGTTCGCGGCGCGCCTTCCGCTGGACACGTTCGGATTCAACCGGCTGTGTGTTTATCGCGGAACGCCGCTGTGGCAGGAATTTGTGAAACGCGGATTGCTCAACGAAGCGACCGATTGGTACAAGTATTTCAAATGCTCATCGATTGATCCGACCTGTCTGCAAGGGGAGCTGATCAACGACACGCGCCGCGCAGGATTGCGTCACTTGTTTATTTACAAGCTGCTGCATTACCCCGTGCAGACGTTCCGGCTGTTGCGGCGCTTCCTTCGCTACATGCCGGCGCGAGACGTGGTTTATCTCATCATCAAACCGTTCCTAGGGAAGAGAAAGGGAGCCACGAAAGCGGAAGTGTTGTCGCGCGCGGTCGAACATGGAGCGAACAAGGACGAGGCGGCGCTGCTGACGCAATTGAGCGATGATCGGCTGGAGCGCGTGTTCCAGGAGTCGATGGCCGAACGGCGGCGCATCCAGCAGGATGCAGAAATGGCGGCGCGTTCAGGTTGAACGGCAGGACTCTGCAGGAAGCTGCTGAAGTGAGCGAGGGTTCGCGCCGCCATTCGATGTTGGATGTTCCTCCGGGTTCATGGGGAGCCTCCACGATACTCGAATCGCGCATTGAGACCATGAACCGCTGCGCCTCACAGAGGCGCGGTCCGGACCGCGGGTCTGCGACCCGCAGCCTGCCCGGTTCATGGAAAGGGAACACCTCCAAAATCCGGACGTGAATCGAAGCCATGAACCTCGCCAACCGGTAGGGCGCGGTGTCCTCACCGCGTCGCGGCCCGGCGGGCTGGGGACAGCCCGCCCTACCGTGCGGTTCATGGGAAGAATTCCACGAAATTATCGCGCTTTGAACCCTGAACCTGGTAGGGACGGCGCGCTGCGCCGTCCGCGCCTGAACCTGGTAGGGACGGCGCGCTGCGCCGTCCGCGCCGCGCTCAGAGGCGCAATGATGCCGCCCGCTGCTTCGCGGGCGGGGACATCGCAGCGCGATGTCCCTACCAGAGTCAGGTTCATGGAAAGTCTCCACAATTCCAGAATCGCTCATAAGGACCATGAACGGTGCGGCGAGACTCCGTCGAGCCGTGATCTCCAATGGATAGAAATCAGGGCTCGACGGAGTCTCGCCCCACCTGGTTGATGGAATAGCCGGCGGACATGCATCTCAGTTCCTGCGCCCGACCGCCGAGGCCACGCGCGGGCGAAGAAGCCGGCGAGCTTGTTCTCCCCTGGGCCATTCAAAACTTCAAGTCTCCGGCTTTGCCGGAAGTGGCTCGCGGTTGCGCACGGAGCAGTTTGCGGATTGCGGACATGAGGACGCCTTCGACTTCCGGCGACACGTTCGAGGCGGCCGGACTGGTTTCATAGCCGCCTTGTTCATAAGCGACGGCGGTCCCGATGTACCACGGCGCATAATCTCCATAGGCGGCGACAGCGACGAACAGGTCGGGCCGTTCGGCTTTGGCGGCGAGTTGATATTCGACGAAGAGTTCACCGGGCAGGTGCAGGATGCGCGCCCCGCCCAGGGCGAGGCAGGCGAGGTCAATCCGGTTGCCGGCGCGACAGCGGCGCAACCACGCCAGCCGGGAAGCGCCGCCTTGCGTCAGGAACGTTGCGTCCCGGTCTTTGATTTGGGCTTCGAGCTTTTCGATGCTGAGATGTTTTGCGGGGGGCAGAACGACCGGTTCGAGGGTCCAGCTCACGTCAGTAGCGGCAATGGGTTGGCGTTTTGTGCTCTCCCAGGCGCGGCGCATTCCATCAGCGAGTCGTTCGGCGAGCACCAGGCGGTTCTCGGGCGAGCCGTCGTTGTATTTGCCGGCGCCAATGTTGCCGCCGGCGCCGTTGAAATGAACGTGCAACGCTCCGGGCACGGCCAACTGCCGGAAGAATCGCGCGACGCCGGGGAAATCCGGATTGGGAATACCGGTGCGGTAATAACTCTGCGGATGAGTGGCGTAGTAACTCAATACCGCGACCGGCCGCTCGCCATTCCAGAAACTCACGAGCGAAACGACCGGATCAATCGTGCCCTCCGGCTCGGCGCGAATTTGCGGGTCCGGCATGGCGGTCCAGCGCACGGCGCGGACCTTGCCGTCCGCGCCGAGGAGACGCCGGTTCGAAGCGACTTTTTCAACCCGGGCCTGGCCCAGGCCGAGGTGCGTCACCGGCTGCGCCCGGGGCAGGGATTCGCGCACGGCGCTCTCCAGACGGTCGAGCACCTGGCGTTGGAAGCCGCCCTCGAACTGCCGGGGATCAAGTCCTTCGTCCTTGAGGATGCGTTCAGCCGAGAAATCGCAATCGGGCGCGTCGTGCTGGTGCAAGGTGTGGACCGCGACGCGCCGGGGCGACGTTCCGGCCGCGCGAGCGAGCGCGGCCTGGAATGCGTCGTGACCTTCGTTGGCCATGCCGATCCAATCGAAGGCACAGAGCACGATCGGTTCGCCCGCGCCCAGCACCACGATGCCGCGAGCGCGGAGTCCGAGGTCCCAACGGTTGGTCACGGGATCGTAGGCCATCATGGACCCAATCGGAGGGGTGGCGTCCAGGTCGAAGGTTGCGACTCGCAAGGCGGCGGATCGGGACCGGGCCAGGCCTTCGGATTCCGCGGCGTGGGGCCGGGAGCCGGCGGTCAACAGGAGACCTGCGGCCACAATAAAGCGGACGAACATAGTGTGCTGTCCCCTGAAGTGATCTGGTTCAAGGTTCATGATCTAAAAATCTTCGATCTGACTCTCTCGGAAAACACAGCGACAACCGGCGATGCCGCCGCGCTGGGAATGTAACCGCGAACCACGCAAAATACACGAAAGGAATCCGCGTATTCCGCGTGGTCCGCGGTCAAAAAATCTGTCCTCCAAAGGCAACGTGGTCCCGCCGCGGACCATCAGGACCGGGCCGATTTTCTGGCTATCGGCCTGGAGGTTGGCTGTAGTAAACTGGCGCCGACAACAAATGAGCGATCAAGATTCAAACGCGACCATGGCGGTGTTCCTCGATTTGGAGAACATTGCTCTCGGAGCCCGTGATGCCCATTACCCCAGCTTCGACATTCAGAAGGTGCTCGAACGCCTCCTGCTCAAAGGACATATCGTCGTCAAGAAGGCTTATTGTGATTTCGACCGCTACAAGCAGTTCAAGCGGGATCTGCACGAGGCCGCCTTTGAACTCATTGAGATCCCCCACGTGCGCCAGTCGGGCAAGAACTCCGCCGACATCCGCATGGTCGTGGACGCCCTGGATCTCTGCTATACCAAGGAGCACGTGGACACCTTTGTCATCATCAGCGGCGATTCCGACTTCTCACCGCTGGTGAGCAAACTGCGGGAGAACGCCAAGACCGTGATTGGCCTGGGCGTCAAGAATTCCACCTCGGACCTGTTCATCAGCAACTGCGACGAGTTCCTCTACTACGACGACCTGGTGCGCGCCGGGCCGGTGAAAGCGCGCCGACGCAGCGCGGCGGACGTTTCCGCCGCGAAGACGGTGGAGGGCGGGAACAAGGGCCCTTCCCTGGAAAAGGCATTCGATCTTGTGGCGGAGACTTTGGAGGCCATCGTCGAGGAGCGGGGAGAGAACGAGCCGATCTGGGGTTCCATGATCAAGCAGGCGATCAAGCGGCGGCACCCCGGTTTCAACGAACGCGCCCACGGATTCCG
>QHPW01000037.1:959-10492 GCA_003219675.1 Verrucomicrobiota bacterium | reverse complement strand
CGATCTGACCAGCACCTATTTCGAAGGCCAAATGGAGCAGGCGCCCAAAGCCAAATACGGAAACGGAAACGGGTCAGTTCTGAAACGGGTCAGTTCTTGATATTGACACATCTGAGTGCCAGGAGCAGTCTGGCGCGCATGGCGCGCAAAGTCAGAGTGGAATAACCCGGGGCGGTGTGTCACGTCATGAATCGTGGGGACCGAGGCGAACCGATTTTTCGGGATGATGAGGATCGGCAGCAGTTCATCAGCACCTTGGGCGAAGCGTACGGCAAAACCGGCTGGGCGGTGCAGGCGCTTTGCCTGATGCCGAATCATTTTCATCTGGCGGTGGAGACGCCGCGAGCCAACTTGGTGGCCGGGATGAAATGGTTGGGACGACGCGCCAAAGGGGACACGCACAAGGGTGACGATGGCGGTGCGGTTGCGAGCGGAGACTGCGGTGACGGTCAAGTGGATCGCGCAGGGATTGCAGATGGGAGCACCGGGTTATGTTAATCACCTGTTGTATCGACGGCGGAAGGCGAAAGGGGAATGAGTTGCCAATATCAAGAACTGACCCGTTTACGGCGGAAGGCGAAAGGGGAATGAGTTGCCAATATCAAGAACTGACCCGTTTAATTTACGTTTAATGACCCGTTTACATTTACGTTTAAGAGAGCGGATGGTCGATCTTTTCAGAAACTACAAACGCCGACTCGCAAGAGCCGGCGTTTGTGTTTCGCGAAAGCGAGCAAGCGGCTTACGAGGATTTCTTTTTGCCAAAGAAACTGGACCAAACGGATTTGTGCTCGACCTGACGCTGCTGCACCTTCAATTGGCCGAGGATGGATTGCAACCCGATGTAAATCTTGTGCCATTGGTTTTCGAGGTTGCGGAAGGCGCCGTCGTTCAGTTCGCTTAAGAAACGCAGCGAAGTGGCGCCGCCCAGCAGGCTGTGCACTTCGTCCTTGGTGGGGTTGTTGAATTCGACGGCGGAAATGATCATCTCCAATTCCTACGCCAGCACGCTCTTGACCTCGAGAAACTGGTTTTCATCTTCCTGGCCAAATTTTTTTGTGCGCGCCAGACTCAGGTAGTGATTGAACTGCTTCCAGCACTCCAAATAGTTTTCGATTTGGACGATCAGGTCGTCCAGTTTCTTGTTATCCATAAAGTCGTTCGGTTGGACATTATTTTTGCCCCAGCGACCGCGGGGCAAGGAAAATAATCGCCCCGCCACGCAACTCGCGGGCGGTGAGTTTCAGCGCCGCGTAGTCGGCAATCAGCTCGGTCAACGGAATGCCCGCACCGCGAGCCGATTTGAAAGTGGAAAGGACCAGTTCGCCGATCTGTCTGACCTGTTCGGCCGGAAATGACCGGGGCAGGGTCGAGGCGACCGTCCGCCCGCTGGGGTCGAGGGTGAAACTGCCCGTGGGCAGGCGCACGAGGTTCGCGCCCGTTTGAGGACCGCGCCTGGCAAGGAGATTCAGGATGCCCATGTGGCTGCAATTTTGGTCATGGTCTCCCGCACGAGGTCCTGCGAGAGCGAACGGTGAAAGCCCACGCACAGATCGTTGTTCGACTTGGAAATCAGCGCCACGTGGCATTGCGGTCCCAGGCCTTCCAGTTGATTCAATTGCCCCGCCTGCAAACCGTCTCCCAACGCGCGAAAACGCTGCATGGTTTGCCGCACCCACTGAGAAATCTGCTCCGGATTTTCCACACCCCAGGAATCGAATCGGGCGTCGGTGGTCCGGATGGTCATGACAAATTCGACTCCGTTGAATCGTGCCAGGGGCGCCAGCGGCGACTCGGCCGCGGGCGCCGGCGCGCCTTCGGGAGCCGGCGCGCCCTCGCCGCCTGCCTGGGTTTGCGCTTGCGCTTCGTCCAGAGCCTGCGCCGATTCCAGCAACAGGCCCTGATAGGAGTTAAAGATGGCGCGGGGACGCTCCGGATCGGCCGGAAGAATTTCAAAGTTACCCGTCTTCCAGGAAAGAATTTTCCGGAAAGCCGCTTCCCCGTTTAAATCCTGCGATTCCGCGTCAATCACATCACCGTTGTTGAACCAGATTTTGCCGCTCAACGGGCCGTTGGTGACTTTGAGCACCGATGAACTCTGCGAAAGGCACTCCAGCTGGATGATGTCCACCAGACTTTTGCTTTGGACGCCGCGAAACCCGCCGTCCAGTTCGCGCCCGAGCAACGATTCGATACAGTCGAGGAAAAAGGTAATTTCCTGGCTGGTGTTGGGTTTTTCCAGAAACAGGTCGATCCCCATGGCGTAGGCCCGGGTGCGAAATTGCGCATCCACAACCGAAGTCATAACCGCGGTGCGCAGTTGCGGGAACTTGCGACGCACGATGGTGAGGACCTGCAGGCCGTCCATTTTCGGCATGTTCAGATCGGAAATGAGGAGGGAGTAAGGCTCCGATTCCAGCAATGCAATGGCGCGCGCCCCGGAGGTGGCGGTGTGGATTTCCGGCTGACTCGGCAGCCGCGCCAGCATTTCCCGGTAAAGCTCCAACAGATCCTGATCATCATCAAGGAGGAGGATTTTATGGCGGGCGGACATATCTGGTTCAACCGAACTTCCGCGTCAATACAACCTGTTCAGGCTGTAAATTGCAAGCAACTTACAATTATATCGACGAAACCGCGGGGGCATGTCAAATTTGACAAAAACCTGGAAAATGTTTGGTCGTATAAAGAACCTGTTCAAGAAGCGCGCGGAAGGCGAGCCGGCCGAGGAAGCGGCGCAAACGGCGTTTCCTCCGCGCGAATTTCACCACGGCTATACTCCTGCTGCGCGGGCCGGGGCCGCGCCACCGCCGCCGCTGCCCGCGGCACAGACGCACGCTCCATCCTCGGTTTCGTCCGCTTCCCTGGAATTGGAGACTCCGCAACCCACCACCGGCGATTCGATCAAAATCCTGCTTAAGCCCGTGCTGCTGAAGTTGCCCGACGTGTTAAGGGCCAGAGTGCGGCAGCCGCCGGTCGGGGCGGTTCAAGTTTCCATTCCCCTGCAAAAGGTGTTGGCCCAACTCCCGCATGGCTCCGTGAAGATTTCTTTTGGCGAACTGCGACTGGCTTCGCCCGCCGGTGTCTTTTTGGACATGAGTGACCAGGACCAGACACCGGTCGAATTGCCGTTGCCGGAAATTGTCGCCCAACTCAAGCCGGAACAGCCGGATGAAGTCAGCGGTCTTTTCGCCTCCAGCGGCAAGCCGCTGACCGCGGTTCGCATGAGCGCCGCGGCGTCGAAGGCGCCGGCGGCTCCTGCTCCGCATGCGCCCGCCGTCGCGCCAAGACAGACGCCTGCCTCCGGGCCCGCGATTGCGCCAGCCCCTGCGACACTTCGAATGCCCGCGGCGCAACCGTCGATTCCGATCAGACCGACCACGCCGTTGCCGCCGCCGCCGATCAAACCATCCTCGCCTTTGCCTGTGCCGTCGGCGCCCGTGATCAGGCCCTCCCAACCGTTGCCCGCTCCCGCGGCGCTAAGGCCGCCTCCCGCCGCCGTGGCCGCCGTCCCGATCCCAGCGGCGGCGCCGCAACCGTCGGCCGCGCCGATCGGACCGTTGCTTGTTCCTGTAGCTCAGCTCATGAGCGCATGGCCCGAAGCCATCAAGCAGGCCTTGGCCGAACTGTCCAACGCGACAATATCTCTCCCGGCGGATGAACTTGAACAGGCGTTGAAACGAGGGAAGATACTGTTTCGCTGGAAACGAGTTCGTGCTCTGGTCAATCCGCCGCTGCCGCCATCCGCAGGCCAGGCGCTGGATGAGACCCCGTTGGAGCTTTCCTTGTCGGTCGTTGCTCCGCTGTTCATGGCGCATAAAAAGCCGGTCGCTCCACAGAAAAAATACGCCATAACGGAGCACATCCCGGACATCTTTACGGGGAAGGGAATGACACCGTCCGAGCAGGCGCGAGTAACAGCAGCGCCGATGACGCCACCTGCCACGCCTGCCGCGCCGATGGCACCGGCGATTCCGATGGCGGTTCCTGCGGCGCCAATACGTCCTGCCGTCCCGGCGCCGGCGCCGGCGCCGGTCGCGCCTGCCATCGCCGCGGCGTCGCGTCTGCCGCAGGAGATCGGAGAAGTTTTTGGCCAGCCCGGGCGAAAGAATTGGGCGCCGAGTGAGATCGTGCAAAAGACGGCCGCCCTCAAAGGAGTTGCGGGAGCGCTGATTGCCATGCAGGATGGATTGCTCGTGGCGGACCATCTGCCACCCGGATTGAACGGTGAAACCATTTCCGCTTTTTTGCCACAGATGTTTAGCCGGATGTTGCAATACAGCAAGGAACTGAAGTTTGGCGAAGCCAACAATCTGACGATCATTGTGGACAATGTGCCTCTGAAAATTTTCAAAGCCGGCGGCGTTTTTTTCACCGTGCTCGGGCGAGCGGGAGAATCATTGCCGGAACCTCACCTGAGCATTGTTGCAGCTCAGTTAGGGCCGCAGAACAAGTAAGACAACGCTTATGGCTATCATCAACCAGGCCACCAAAGAACTCCAGGTCAAGATCGTTTATTATGGTCCCGCCATGGGTGGCAAGACCACCAATCTGGTCAAAGTGCACGAGAACATTCAGACCGCGCAGGAGAAGGGCAAATTGGTTTCGCTGGCGACCAGCTCCGACCGCACGCTGTTCTTCGATTTCCTGCCCATCGAGGCCGTGGCCATCAAGGGCTTCAAAACCAAGTTCCAGCTTTACACCGTCCCCGGCCAGGTGATTTATAATACCACCCGTCAGCTCGTCCTTCGCGGGGTGGACGGCATTGTGTTTGTGGCCGATTCGCAATACGAGAAGATGCAGGAGAACGTCGAAAGCTTCTCCAACCTGGAAGACAACCTTCGGACATTGAAGATGAACCTGGCGGACATTCCCTACGTGCTGCAGTACAACAAGCGCGATCTGCCCACCGTTGCCCCCGCCGAATACATGGAGTTTCTGCTCAACAATCGCGACGTCCAGGTCCCCTCATTCACCGCCAGCGCCAGCAAATGCGAAGGGGTGTTTGAAACCCTCAACATGATTACCCGTATGTTGCTGCACAAATTCATCAACGAAAGCGGCCGCAAATCCGCCTGATTATGGCCACTCTACCTCAACTCATCGAGGAGGACATCCGGCAGATCGATGGCGACCTCAATGATTTACTGACCAAAAGCGAAGCCACTTCTGCCCTGGTCCTCGACAAAGGCGGGTTTCTCATCACCCAATGCGGGGACGTCCGCCGCTTTGACACCACTACCCTCGGGGCGCTGGCCGCGGCGATGTACGCCGCCACCCAGGGCATCGCCAGTCTCGTGGGCGAGGTCAATTTCAGCAGCGTGTATCAGCAGGGCGAAAATTTCAGCCTGCTGGTGCACAACGTGGACGAACATTGCCTGCTGGTGGTTATTTTCCGGGCGCAAATCAGCGTCGGCGCGGTGAAATATTACACGCTGACCACGATCACCCAGGTTGCCCGGCAACTGCAAACCGCCCAGGCTCGCGCGCCTGAAGAAGGCCTGGACCTTTCGGTTTTGAACATTGCGGACACGGCCGACCTTTTCCGCAAAAAGAACGCTTAGAAGCCGGTTCACCCGGATGAAGCCCGTGGCGTCGTCCTGATTGTAGGCTTTGGTCGGGTCGGCTTCCATCGTGCGTTATTCAAACAATGGTCTCTTGCGCCGTGCAGCACGCGCGCGATTTCGGCGCCGTTTTCCATCGGGCGATAACCACCAACGTACTGCATCACATTCGCGTCGTTATGCGTTTGGAAGCGACCGCTACGCAACTGCTCGATGCTGATGGCAATGTCGCGTTTCAGTGCGGCAAGATGCCGTTGCCTGAATGCATCAGACTCAACCCACCAGCGGAACAATTCGTATTGTTCATCCGGGTCAAGCTTCGCTGCCGCCGCTTTGATTTTTTCAACGGCACTCATGTTTTGAGAATATCACAGTACAACGTTCCCTGTTCATTCGCGATAGGATTATTTCCTCCTCCGCGCCTTCGCCGCGACTTTCAGGCGCAGCGCGTTGAGCCGGATGAACCCGGTGGCGTCGTCCTGATTGTAGGCTTTGGTCGGATCGGCTTCCATCGTTGCGATGTGCGGGTTGTACAGGCTCACGGGGGATTTGCGGCCCGCGACCATGATGTTGCCTTTGTAAAGTTTCAGGCGTACCGTGCCGGTCACGTTCTTCTGACTCTCGGTCACGAGCGCCTGTAACGCGAGCCGCTCGGGCGCGAACCAGTAGCCGTAATACACCAGCTCCGCGTAGCGTGGAATGAGCGAGTCGCGCAGGTGCATCACCTCGCGGTCCATCGTGATGCTCTCCATCTGCCGGTGGGCGAAGTGGAGGATGGCGCCGCCGGGCGTTTCATAAACGCCGCGCGATTTCATGCCCACGTAGCGGTTCTCCACCATGTCCACGCGCCCAACGCCGTGTTTGCCGCCGAGTTTGTTCAACGCCTTCATCACACTGAGCGGGGAAAGTACCTTTCCATTCACTGCAACCGCGTTGCCTTTCCTGAACTCAATAGTCAGATATTCAGCCTTGTTCGGAGCATCTTCGGGAAAGACGGAGAGCGTGTTGAAAGAGCCGCGATACTTCCTGTCGCTCGCGTCCATCCAGGGGTCTTCGAGAATGCCCGCTTCGTAGGAGATGTGCAGAAGATTCCGGTCCATCGAGAACGGTTTCTTTGCGCTGGCCTGAACCGGAATCCTGTGGCGGTCGCAGTAATCAATCATCTCCTGCCGCCCCGGGAACTCTTTGCGATACCGCTTGTCGCGCCACGGGGCGATGACCTGCAAATCCGGCGCAAGCGAAGCTGCCGTCAATTCAAAGCGCACCTGGTCGTTGCCTTTGCCGGTCGCGCCGTGGGCGATGGCGTCGGCGTTTTCCTTCTGCGCGATCTCGACCATGCGCTTGGCGATGAGCGGTCGGGCGATGCTGGTGCCGAGGAAGTATTGGCCTTCATAAACCGCGCCCGCGTGAATCATCGGATAGATGAAGTCGCGCGCGAATTCCTCCTGTAAATCGTCGATGTAGATTTTGGACGCGCCGGTCTTCTTCGCCTTCGCCTCCAGCCCGCGCAATTCCTCTTCCTGGCCGATGTTGGCGCAGAAGGCGATCATCTGCGCGTTGTAGGTTTCCCTGATCCACGAGAGCAGCACCGAGGTGTCGAGGCCGCCCGAGTATGCCAGAACAATTTTCATAGTTGAGCCGCCCGCGAATAAACGCGAAGCGCCACGAATAGAAAAGAAGAATCTGCCCCAGGATGAAAATCACGCGCGCGGCGCGGGTGAACGGGCATCCGAAGGCTGGCCTCCGCCTTCAACCTTCTGTCTCGCCGGTTCGATGTGAACCAGCACGTCATGAACCGAAGGCAATTGAATGCGAATCTTATCCTTCACGTCATGAGCGATCTGATGCGCGCGCTGCACGGTCATCTGCGGGTCCACTTCCAGATGCATGTCCACGAAGAAGTGATAGCCCATCTTTCGCACGATGCACTTTTCCACGCGGACCACACCGGGAGTGGCTGCGGCAATTTCACTCACGCGTTCTGCCACTTCCGGGTCAGGCGAGGCGTCCATCAGTTCGTCCAGCGCCGGGCGCAGCAGACGCCAGCCGTTCCAGGCAATGATGCCCGCCGCGACGATGGCGGCGACATCGTCGGCCATTTCATAACCTTTGCCGCCGATCAACGCGACGCTGATGCCGATGCCCGCGGCGAGAGAAGTGATGGCGTCGCTGCGATGGTGCCAGGCATCCGTGCGCACGACGGCGCTTCCGAGCGCGACTCCCACGCGCAGGACCGAGCGGAACAGGATTTCTTTGGCAATCACCACCACCGCCAGCGCCGCAAGAGTGAAGGCCGCCGGGGTGTGACGCGGCTGCCAGATCTCAGCCAGGGCCTGGAAGGTGATGCCGGCAGCCGCAATCAGCAGCATGGTGGCGACGATGGCAGCAGCCAATGGCTCGGCCTTGCCGTGGCCGTAAGGATGGTCGTCATCTGCCGGCTCGGACGCCACCACCAGACCGCGCCAGACGACAATGGAACTGAATAAATCGGCCAGCGATTCAACCCCGTCTGCGACCAGCGCATGCGAGTGCCCCAACAGGCCGGCGATCAACTTAGCGGCTGCCAGCCAGGTGTTGACCACCATACCGATGAACGTCACACGGAGAGTGCGTTGGAGTCGGGCCGTTGACACAACGCGATTAAATCACAAGAACCAGCGATGCGAAACGTGAAACCCGATGCGCGGAGAAAAAGGGCGCGTGGGGGCCAGCCTTCCCTTTACGCGCCGTGCATCACGCCAGCATGTGGCAAACCATCGCGTCGCGCAGCTTCGGCAGTTCTTAAAAGGGTCTTGTCTGAGTGCCGGGAGCAGTCTGGCGCGCGAACTCAGAGTGGAATACCCTTGGGCGGTGTGTCACGTCATCAATCGTGGGGCCGACGCGAACCGATTTTTCGGGATGACGAGGATCGGCAGCAGTTCATCAGCACCTTGGGCCAAGCGTGTGGCAAGGCAAAAGGAAAAAAGCCGGCCAACACGGGACAAAGAAACGTCAGGATGTTAGGACGTGATTAGGCGGCCAACGATTGCAAGCGGTCGTCCCTCACAGTTGGCGCGGTTTTGCGTCCGAACGGCCGCCAGCAGGAGAACCGCTTGCGCCGTCGTTCGAACTGTTGCGCCGCGACCAGACGCAAATCCTGGCTTAACTTGTGGATGCTCCAGAGGCAGAAAGCAAAGTCCAGAACATACCCGATGACAAACCAAAGAAAGACCAGCCAGCCAAAGCCTGATGGGACATCCAGATCGAAAACCACAGCGGAAATTCCCATCGCTCCAAAGAACGTTAGCCAGGGAAGAACCAGCACGCGGCTGACCGTCTCGGCATAAGCGCGCGTTGAGCTTCTTGCCGTCAGTCCCTTCCACAAGCCGACCCAGCAGAGCGTGTAGCAATCGGCGATGAACAGTCCGGTAGCCACCAGCATTGCCAGCAGCCAACCGCCGTCGGCGCCGGCCCACCACAGCAAAAAATCGAGGCTCAACAGCATGGCGACTGGCCTGGCGAAGCGCCGTTTCAACCCCGTCAACCAGCCGGCCAGAATCGCGCGCTCGCTCAGCGGCGTGACGAGCAGCAGTTCAAGCGCGCCGCTGCGGCGGTCTTCCGCAAATCGCCGGCCCGCTTCCCATGCCACCCAGCATTTCATCGCGGCGTGCAGCGCGTAAACGGTCAGAAAAAGTGCCTCCGACGGCACGGAAATCTTCCGCAGTTCGAGCAGGCCAATTACCCAAAGCCCCAGGCACCCCCACCAGAACACGCCGACGGCAACGGGATTCAACGCCGTACGTTCCGCCAGCCAAAAAACGGGGTTTTTGCCGAGCAATTTCTCGCGTCGGCGGGCCGACCTGGAACACACGACCCGCTGTCCGAGCCAGCTCTTGTCAATGGCGCGTTTCAGGCGGCTTTCGTCCGGTTGCTCCTGCCAGGCGCGAGGCAACAAGACGCTGGCCAGCGCGAGCAGACCGACGCAGAAGA